>NZ_JENA01000007.1 GCF_000586015.1 Candidatus Synechococcus spongiarum SH4
CGACTGCAGGCGGAGTTGGCGCTGGTGTTCCTGGCGCCGGTGAGGCGGTTCAGTAGTTCGATGATGCTCATGACGGCGCCTCTAAATGATTTTTGTGGAGAGGAAGTCACCAAGACGGTCCATGAAGCCTGCGGGTTTGGCATTGATATCGGGAATCGGTATGTCCTCCCCCTGGATGCGGCGGGCGATGTTGCCGTAGGCAGCAGCAGCAGGAGAGTTGTGCTTGCCCAGGGCCAGGGGTTCCCCCAGGTTGGAAGAAATAATCACCTGCTCGTCCTCCTGGACAACCCCCAGAAGGGGAACCGCCAGGATGTCGAGGACATCCTCGATGGAGAGCATGTCCAGCTTTTCCACCATCCTGGGCCGTACACGGTTGACCACAAGCTGGATGAGGTCAAAGGCGCCCTGGGAGGAGAGAAGACCCGCCACCCTGTCGGCATCCCGCACGGAGGAGATTTCCGGGTTCACCACAAGGATAGCCTCATTGGCCCCGGCCACGGCATTCTTGAACCCGTCCTCCACCCCTGCGGGGGCATCAATGAGAATGAAATCGAAACCCTCCGCCAGCATGGTGACCAGATTCCGCATGTGCTCCGGGTTAAACCAGTCGAGCATGCGGGGGTTCCCCGCCGGCATGAGCATCAGATTCATTTCATGCTTGTGTTTTACCAGGGCCTGCCCCAGCCGGCAACTGCCGGAAATAACTTCCTGTGCCGTAAAAACAATGCGGCTTTCCAGCCCCAGCAGCAGGTCCAGATTCCGCAGACCATAGTCCGCATCCACGACGCAGGTTTTGTGCCCCAGCTTGGCCAGGGCGACGCCGAGATTGGCTGTGAGCGTCGTCTTGCCCACGCCTCCCTTCCCTGAGCACAGCACAATGGAGCGGCAGTTATGGCTCTTCAGGGCATCAATGTGTGTGGTCGAATCAGAAGAGGGCAGTTGTGCCATGTGGAGGAATTGAGGTACAAAATGCTGATCGTTTCAATCCTGCCGTCACTGGATCATTTGGCAGCAAGGACTTGTGGCTTCCTGATGGGCATCATAGAGCTTCTCGTGATTCTAACAGCTTCAATCACGATCTGACCATTGCGCTGCACGGCTTGCTCCGGCTGCCCCAGCGGAGCATATTCGCCGGGACCCAGGGCCGTTGCTGAGGCAATGCGCACCTGCTGAGGTTGCAATTGCAGGGCGGCGATACGGGCCGCTCCATTGCCCCGGCTGCCCGCATGGGCCATTCCCCGCAGTCGTCCCCAGACAATCACGTCCCCCGCAGCACGGATCTGGGCGCCGGGGTTGACATCCCCTAGAACCACCACCGTGCCCCCGTGCTCCAGACAATCCCCGGAGCGCAGGCAACCTTCGTAGAGGATGGCCTTTTCCTGGTGGTCCCGGGGTTGTTGAGGGGGCTGCTGATGGATGGGAGGCGCTGGCGTCTGAAGTTGCGTCATGATCCCCAGGGCGGCGCCAGCCACAATTGTGCGCGGCTCAACGGAGCGCAGCGCAACCAGATTCAGGTTGTGCAGCAGCAGCAGTTCTTGCAGTTGCTCCAGATCCGCGCAACTCAGCAGCCAGTCCCCACAATCCAGTTCCAGGGGGTGTTGTTGACTGAGCCCTGGCAAGGCGGGTTCCACAACCCGCAGCAGAACCGCGCCCCTGGCGCTGACCCCTGAAAGCCGCAACTGACACAGGGATCCTGCAACCGATGCTTGCAAAAAGCTGGCGCCCATGGCCCACTGCTGGCGACGACTCCAGGCAAAGATTAACCAGTTTCCGTTCCGTTACCGATGGCGCTGGACAAGGCCGTGGTTCCCGCCACTGTTTTCTGTGACTTCGACGGCACCATCACCGCCGTCGATACCTTTGATCTGCTGATGCAGGACACCTATGGCGACGTTTGGCGTCAACTCAAGGGGGACCTGCTCTGCTTCCGTCTCACGCTTCGGCAGGCCATGGACCGGTTGGGCGCCATGCTCACGGCCCAGCACCTGAGGGCCATGGAGGAACGGATGGCCACGTTTGCCCCGCGACCAGGCTTCCTCCCCTTCCTCGACGCCATGGATCACGCCGGCATCCCCGTTGTCGTGGTATCCGGCGGGTTTCTCCCCCTGGTTGAGGCGGTGCTGCGGGAGCATGGTCATCGCTTCAAGGCCGTCATTGCCGGCCGTCCTGTCCCCCGGGATGAGCAGGGCGCCCGTCACCACATCCACAGTCCCTGCAGTTCCGGGGAGGAGCTTGTGGCCAAGGCGCTGGTCATGGACATGTATGGCCAGGGCCGCACCATTGCCATTGGTGACGGCATTACCGACCTGCGCATGGCCGAGACGGCCGATGTGGTCTTTGCCAGAGACCTTCTGGCCGACTTGCTGACGGAGCGCGGGACGGCCTTTCACCCCTGGCGTGATTTCGATGATGTGTCGCGGCGCCTCGCACGGTTGGGGCTGGTGGCGCCATCAGGCATCAGGTCAGCGCCATGCGATTGACGTACTTTCCGTGGTGATGGAGTTGGTTCTGCAACGCAACCATGGCCCGTCCCAGCCAGGGATCCTGGCTTTCGTCCTCCAGCCTCGCCAGCATCTCCTGGGTCGCGGCCACGAGCACCTGGTTGGGGGCAATGCCCGCCTTCTGGATGTCGTAGCCGTCCGGCGTCATGTAACGGGCTACGGTGACGGCCAGGCCACTGCCGTCGCTCAGGGGAATCAGGGTCTGGATCAACCCCTTCCCGAAGGTGGGGCGTCCCAGAATCTCGGCCCGCTCGTTGTCCTTGAGGGCTCCGGCCAGAATTTCACTGGCGCTGGCGGTGCCGCTGTTGATCAGCACCACCAGGGGGCCGTCGTAGAGCATCCCCTCATCAGCGGGGATGGTTTCCACGATCCCGTTGCGGTCACGGATGGTTACAAGGGGCTGGGCGTCCAGCAGGGCATCACCCACCTTCAGGCCACTGGTCACCAGACCACCGGGATTGTTGCGCAGGTCAAGAATCAGGCCTTCGATGCACTTGCTTTGCAGTTCCGCCAAGGCTGTGCTCACCAGTTCCGGCACTTCGGTGGTGAACTGGTTGATCTGCAGCAGGCCGTAGGTGTGCCCGTCTTCCCGGAGGCGGCGGCTATGCACGGGACGCAAATCCACGGTGCGCCGCTTAAGAGACAGGGATTGGCGGTCCCCATCCGGCGCCGCCAGATCAATGTCCACAACCGTGCCGGAGGGTCCCCGCAGCGCTTCAGCAACCCCTTTCAGGCCAAGGTTTTTTACGGAGTGCCCCTCCACAGCCAGGATAACGCTGCCAGGCTGGATCCTGGCCGCCTCCGCCGGAGAGCCATCCAGGGAGGAGAGAACCCGCACAACCGTCTCCCCGTCGTTGATGCCAAGCTGCAGGCCCACGCCACTGATGAAGCCTTCCGTGCTGTCCCTGAGGGCTTGGAACTGCTCCGGACGCAGAAAACGGGTGAAGGGATCGCCAAGGGGGGCCAACATGGCGTCAATGGCCTCATAGGCGCTTTCCCTGGAGGAAATCGGCTGCTCCAGAGCTTTTTGCCGCAAGCGGCGCCACGGTATCCCCTCAAACGTTGAGTCCACGTAGCTTTGATTCACCAGGCTCCAGGCCTCCACAACCAGTTGTTGGTCCTCGGAGAGGGCCTGAACCGGTGGCGATCCCAGGAGAAAGCCAGCGAGAATCAGGATAAACAGACAAATCTTCAGCTTGCGCACGACTCGTTGCACCCACCACTGCTCCATTGTGGGAAGCTGACCTTCCACAGATTCCCGTTGCTGTCAAGACTGATAAAATCTTTCTTCTTTTTTGTTATGGTCTGCCCGTCACCCACGCCGTGACGTGGGCTTTATAGACTCGGCTCCTGAGTGCCCAGGGTTTGCCCTGCGCTTGACGGGCAGCCATCTTTCCTGCCCCTTTCACCCGCTGAACCCCTTTGCCCCATGTCGAAGGTTTACGACTGGTTCCAGGAGCGCCTGGAGATCCAGGAGATCGCAGACGATTTCTCCACCAAGTACGTTCCGCCCCACGTCAATATTTTCTATTGCCTGGGCGGCATCACCCTTGTGTGCTTCCTGATTCAGTTCGCCACGGGGTTTGCCATGACGTTTTATTATCGGCCCACGGTGGCCGAGGCCTTCAACTCCGTTCAGTACCTGATGAACTCGGTGAACTTCGGCTGGCTCATCCGCTCCGTGCATCGCTGGAGCGCCTCGATGATGGTGCTGATGCTGATCCTTCACGTGTTCCGGGTCTACCTGACGGGGGGATTCAAGCGACCCCGGGAACTCACCTGGGTGGTGGGCGTCACCATGGCGGTCATTACCGTCAGCTTTGGGGTCACGGGGTACTCTCTGCCCTGGGATCAAGTGGGATACTGGGCTGTGAAGATCGTCTCCGGCGTGCCCGCCGCCATTCCTGTAGTTGGCGACCAACTGGTGGAGTTGCTTCGTGGTGGCGAGGGGGTCGGCCAGGCCACGCTGACCCGCTTCTACAGTCTCCACACCTTCGTGCTGCCGTGGCTTCTGGCGGTGTTCATGTTGATGCACTTCCTGATGATCCGTAAGCAGGGGATTTCCGGCCCTCTCTAAGCCTCCGGCTCCGGGTTCCCCCTCCAGGGGGCTGCTCCCCCTTTTCTCCCCTGCGCCATCTCACCCACTGGACTGATGTCAATCCTCAAAAAACCCGACCTGAGCGATCCCAAGCTTCGGGCCAAGCTGGCCAAAGGCATGGGTCACAACTACTACGGTGAGCCCGCCTGGCCCAACGACATCCTCTACATCTTCCCGGTGGTGATTCTGGGGACCCTCGCCTGTGTGGTGGGGCTGTCCGTCCTGGATCCCGCCATGATTGGCGAGCCTGCCGACCCCTTCGCCACCCCCCTGGAGATCCTGCCGGAGTGGTACCTCTATCCGGTGTTCCAGATCTTGCGCGTTGTGCCCAACAAGCTGCTGGGCATTGTGCTACAGGGCATGGTGCCTTTGGGGCTGATGCTGGTTCCCTTTATCGAGAGCTTCAACCGGTTCCAGAATCCCTTCCGGCGGCCTGTTGCCATGACCGTTTTCCTGTTTGGCGCCCTCATGGCCCTTTACCTGGGCATCGGCGCCGCCCTGCCGATTGACAAGTCTCTGACCCTAGGACTCTTCTGACGGCTCCTGACTCAGCGCAAACGAGAAGTTGAGTTGGCAGCCGTTGCGGAGCAGTTGACGGGTGAGCAGGAAGCCCACGATGGTCCATGTCTGATAGGTTCTGGCCTGCTGGCCCACCCATGTTCCCGTAGGTCCGTCAAAGTATTCCGCCCATTGCTGGCGGGGCAGTTGGCTGAGATGAATCTGGTAGGCCCGCTCCAGAAAGGTTTTCATCTGGCCCGCCAGCAACACGTCCGCCTTGGGATGATCCTTGTCGTGGAGGGCCACCGCCATCACCAGGTACCAGAGCAGACTGGGCCAATGCCCTCCGTTGTGGTAGCTCCAGGGCCAGTTCTTGGGATCGGAGCCCGTCTTCATGGCCCACTCTTCTCCCTCCATGGGAGGGTGGCAGATGCGCATGGGCATCTGGGCCATCAGATGGTTGTTGTTGTGGAGCACCAAGCGAAACAGAGCCCGCTGCTGGGGCGCCGTCAGCAGCCCGAAGATGCAGGCCAGGCTGTTGCCCAGCGTGAAAAACCTGTAGTCCGGCCGCCCCGTGCGCACGTTGCCGATGAGGTAGCCCCCCCGATTGTCCAGCCAGTCCTGCAGCCAGTCCGGGATGAATGTGGGCTGAACGTTGAACTCGTTCAGGTGCTGCACGTCTCCGTATTGCTCCGTGGGGCGTCGTCGCAGCACCTGGATGGTTTTGCTGGTGACCCAGTAATGCTTTAACAAATAGGAACGCAGATCATGGATCCACTGGCGGGTGAGGGGGATTCTCTGGCTGAGGAGCCTGCTGGGGCTGGCGTTGTGTTGTTGGGCCAACTCCATGAGATGAACACAACACTTCAAGCAGCCGTACAGCAACACCTCGATTTCCAGTGGCGCCCCCCACACGTCCATGGGACGGTCAATCATGAAGGAGCAGTCCGGCACAAACAACACAGGAGTGCCCTCAAAGGAGGGCTGCATCACCAGGTCCAGTAGCCGCTGGATCGCCCGCTGCACCCGTTGGTCGCAGCCAAACTGCCAGTCCTGGGCATGGGAGACGTAGATCCAGCAGAGGATGGGCCACCAGAGACTGGCATCCACCGAACTGATTCGACCAATGGACCGTTGGCCGTAGTCCGCCACCAGATTCCCTTCTTTCTCGATGAAGCTGGTGGGGAAAAGCCCCCGGGTTTGCAGGGCGTTGCTTTGCAACTCCATGCACAGCACCAGAAAGTGACGCACCAGAACGTGGCGTCCTTTCAGGAGCAGATAGATCATCACCGGCACGTTGTCCCGGAGAAACACTTCGCCGTAGTTGAGGGACATGCCCCTGCTGGGGTGCTCAATGGCTGCCACGGCGCCTGCCAACTGGCCCCTCGCTTTGATCAGGGTGCGCTCAAGATGGGCCTCTGCCGATTGGACGATCCTCTCTTCCTTCAGGCTGGCGCGGCTGCGATTGCGGGGGCGGGGTGGAATGATGGGGTTGGACATGGCTACGGCGTCCAGTCGTCAGCGGAGGTAGGGGGCAATGAAGGATCTGCTGTTGGTCACGGATCTGGACCATACCCTTGTGGGTGACAGACAGGCTCTGGCCCGTCTCAATCAAACACTGGGGACGCTACGCTCCCGGATCCATCTGGTCTACGCTACAGGCCGCAGCCTGGCCGGGGCCCGTCAGTTGCAGCAGCAGGAGGGCCTGCTGGAGCCCGAGGGCTGGGCCACGGGTGTGGGATCCGCCCTGCTCTGGTGCGGCGAGCCCGATCTGGCCTGGGACAGGCGGTTGCAGCGCCATTGGGACCGGCCTGCCCTCGCCGGCCTGTTGGCCAACCGGAGCGACTTGATCCTGCAACCGGCATCCGAGCAGACCCCCTGCAAGCTCAGCTATGAATTGGCCGAACCCCGCACGGGACCGGCGGCCCACCAGTTTGAACAGCACCTCCGGGCCGCACTGCAGCAGGCCGGTCTCCAGGCGCAGGTGGTGTTCAGCAGTGGTTGCCAACTTGACCTTCTGCCCCCCGGGGCGGGCAAGGGTGCGGTGAGTGGCTATCTCCAGCAGAAGCTGGGTCTGCGGCCGGATCAGGTGCTGTGCTGTGGTGATTCCGGCAACGACCGCTCCATGCTGGGGGGTCCCTGGTGGGGGGTGATGGTGAGCAATGCCAGGCCGGAACTTCTGGCGTGGTGGCGGCAAGTCCGTCCAGACACCCTGCTGCGCTCCCACCACCACCATGGGGGGGCCATTCTCCATGCACTGGAAACCTTGCCCCTACTGTAGCAGGGTGGTCCTACCCTCCCTCCCGCTGGCAGTGGGGACACCAGTGGCTGCTGCGTCCACCGAGAACCTGGCGCTGGATGGGTGCGCCACAGCGGCGGCAGGGTACACCTGATCGCCCATAGACCCAGGCCGTCTGGCCGTAGTTGCCGTTGACACCCTGCAGGTCGCGAAAATCCCGGAAACTGGTTCCCCCCTGTTGAATGCTGCTGGCCAGCACCTGCACCAACTGTCCACAAAGCCGGTCCAACTGCCCTCGGCTCAAGCTGTCACTGGCAACGTGGGGTGGAATGCCCGCGAGAAAAAGACACTCGTCCCCATAGATATTGCCCACTCCGGCCACCACCGACTGGTCCAGCAGCGCTGTCTTGATCGGCCGCCTGGATCCCCGCAGGCGCCTCTCCAGGTACGCTCCGTCAAAGGCGGCGGCGAAGGGTTCCGGCCCCAGCTTCTGCAGCCCGGTGATCACCCGGGATGCCGCTGTGCCGGGGGGAACCCACCACATACGCCCAAAGCTGCGTGTGTCCACAAAGCGCAACTCCTTCCCGTCACCAAGAAATCGCACACGAGTGTGGGGACACACGGGAGCGTCTTCCCCGTTGAGCCAGCGAAACCTGCCGGTCATGCGCAGGTGAACCCCCAGCCGACCCGCAGGCCGGCCCTGGCGCACAAGCTGGCTGAGCAGGTATTTACCGCGGCGGCGCCAAGACGTCAGTTGACACCCTGTGAGAGCGGCGGTAAAGGCTGCACAGTCACCCATGGGGAAAGCCACCGTGCGGGCCAGCCGGATCTCCACATGGCGAATCAGGAAACGGCCAACGCCATGCTGCAGCGCACGGCGAACCACTTCCACCTCAGGGAGTTCCGGCACAGAGGGGCATGGGAGGGCAAGATTTTTGGGGCGGCCCTGGCGTAGACCTTGTGAAGCTTGCGGTGTCCGCGATGGTTGAGTGTCCGCAGCAGGTGGCGCCCTCAGGCCGCTTCCAGTTCGCTCTCGGCAAAGTTGTTCACGTTCAGGCCACCTTCTACCCCGCTGTAGGAGCTGTAGTTGAGGGTGTCAAAACGCACGGATACGGGGTAAATGATGCCGCTGGTGTCCACGGACGCGACGGTGCCCACCTCGTTGAACCAATAGGACTCGGGACGCTTGATGCGAACTTTCTGTCCCCTCTTGATGGCCATGGCGCAAAGATGCAAAGCTGAACAGCGCCATCAACTTAACTGGGACGGTGCCCTTCCTTGTCGAGGGTGATGAAATGTGTCAGGTTCCCCATGGTTGACTCCGGCACAGCCCTCCCGCCCATCGTGGTCAAGGTGGGCACCAGCATTCTGCGGGGAGATGCCCGCCGGGGAACGGAAACCGTCATTGCCGAGTTGGCCCGGGTTCTGAGCTGCTGCTGTCAGCAGGGGCGCTCCGTGGTTCTGGTGAGCAGCGGCGCTGTCGGGCTGGGCAGTCGTCGTTTGGGGGATGCCCGGCGTCCACAGGAGTTGTTACAGCAGCAGGTGGCGGCAGCCGTGGGGCAAGGACTGCTCATGGCCTCCTATGACAAGGCTTTTGGTGTCCATGGTCAGTTGGTGGCCCAGGTGTTGCTGACCCGGGGCGATTTCGTATCCCGGCGCCGCTACCGCAACGCCACGGCCACCCTGCGGGGCCTGTTGGCGCGCCGGGTACTCCCCATCGTCAATGAAAACGACGCCCTGGCCACCGATGAGCTGCGCTTCGGTGACAACGACACCCTTGCGGCGCGGGTGGCGGTGGCGGTGGCGGCCGAGCGGCTCATCCTGCTCACCGACGTGGACCGTCTCTACTCGGCTGATCCGAGGCGAGATCTGCAAGCCAGCCCCATCCACGAGGTGCGCAACCGGGCGGAACTGCTGAGCCTGTCCCAGGCGGCGGAACCGGGTGGCCAGTGGGGCACAGGGGGCATGACCACCAAGCTGGCCGCTGCCCGCATTGCCACGGCCGGCGGCATCACGGTGGACCTGGCCGACGGCCGCACCATTTCCGTTCTGGAAGGGTTGTTGCAGGGCGGCAACGGAGGGACCCGCTTCCAGGCCGATGCTCTCCCCATCCCCATCCGCAAACGCTGGCTGGCCCACGGCGTGTTGCCCCAGGGCAGGTTGCACCTGGACCAGGGGGCCGTGAAGGCCATTGAACGGCAGGGCGCATCCCTCTTGTCTGCGGGCATCACCGCGGTGGAGGGCTGCTTTTCCTCCCATGAGGCCGTCTGCCTCTGCGGGCCGGACGGGGAAGAAATTGCCCGGGGCATCAGCCGCCATGGCAGCGACGTGGTGAACAGGATTCGTGGCCTCTCCCGGGACCAGGTCGCCCCCCTGCTGGGTCAACCCAATGCCGCCTGTGTGGTTCACCGTGATTCTCTGGTCCTGACCCGCTCCCCCGACGCCAACT
Source organism: Candidatus Synechococcus spongiarum SH4 (assembly GCF_000586015.1). Lineage (GTDB taxonomy): Bacteria > Cyanobacteriota > Cyanobacteriia > PCC-6307 > Cyanobiaceae > Synechococcus_B > Synechococcus_B spongiarum_F. Next base: position 9,786 of record NZ_JENA01000007.1, read on the forward strand.
CCTGATGCGCTTCAGTACACTTCTCGCTGCTCTGGATAGTCTTCAGCCGGACGGCCCCCGCTGGTTGGCGGATGATCCCCAGTTGGATGGGGCCGCCGCTCTGGACAAGGCCCGGAAAGGGCAACTGGGCTTTCTGGAGGGGAACACCGCCATGGCGGAGGCCCTGGCCCGCTGTGGCGCCAGTGCGGTGCTGTTGCCCGCCGATGGGGAACCGCTGCATCAGCTTGCCCGGCAACAGGGCATTGCCTGGGCCGCATCTCCCCACCCTCGCCTCAGCTTTGCCGAAGCGCTGGATCTCCTCTACCCCCGCCAACGTCACATCCCCGGCCGCCATCCCCAGGCGGTGGTGGCGCCGGATGCCCATGTGGCGGACAGCGCGTCTCTGGCGGCCGGGGTGGTGATCGGTCCCCGCTGCCGCGTGGGGGAGGAGGTGGTCCTCCATCCCGGCGTGGTGCTGTACGAGGACGTGTGGGTTGGCCAGGGCTGTGAACTCCACGGCAATGTTGTGGTGCATTCCCGCAGCCGTCTGGGGCCCAACTGTGTGGTTCAGGCCAATGCGGTGATTGGCGGAGAGGGCTTCGGCTTTGTTCCTGCCGGTGGCGGGTGGCGCAAAATGCCCCAGACAGGCCACGTGGTGCTGGAGGAGGGGGTGGAAGTGGGCTGCTGCAGCACGGTGGACCGTCCCGCCGTGGGGGAAACCCGCCTGGGGGCTGGCACCAAAATTGACAATCTGGTCCAGATTGGCCACGGGGTGGTCACCGGCGAAGGCTGTGCCTTTGCCGCCCAGGTGGGCATTGCCGGCGGCGCTGTGGTGGGCCGTGGCGTGATCCTGGCGGGCCAGGTGGGCGTGGGCAACCGGGTCCGCATTGGGGACGGGGTGGTGGCCAGTTCCAAAGCCGGTGTCCATGCGGACGTGGCGCCCGGGGAGGTGGTGAGCGGTTTCCCTGTGATCCCCAACCGCCTCTGGCTCCGGGCCTCGGCCCTGTTTGCCCGCCTGCCGGAGTTGAGTCGTAGTCTCAAACGATTGCAGCAGCAGGTGGAGCGTTCCCGACAACCATGAACATCACGCTTCTGCCGGGGGACGGCATTGGTCCGGAAATCACGGCGGTGACCAAGACTCTCCTGCAGGCCGTGGCCAGCCGCTATGGGCTACCCCTCGCCATGGAGGAGGCTCCCATGGGGGGCGCAGCCATTGCCGCCTGTGGCGAGCCCCTCCCTGCTGAAACCTTGCGCCGCTGCCGCGCTGCGGATGGGGTGCTGCTGGCCGCTATTGGCGACCCCCAATACGACCGGCTGCCAAGACAGCAGCGGCCCGAGAGCGGACTTCTGGCCCTGCGGGCCGGCCTGAACCTGTTTGCCAATCTACGCCCGGTGAAGGTGATTCCCTCCCTGCTGGGCGCCAGTTCCCTGAAGCCCGAGGTGGTGTCCGGGGTGGATCTGCTGGTGGTGCGGGAGTTGACCGGCGGCATCTATTTCGGCCAGCCCAAAGGGCGCATCGGTAGCGGATCCGAGGAGCGGGCCTTCAACACCATGACCTACGGGGCCGTGGAGGTGGATCGCATTGCCGCCATGGCGTTCAGGCTGGCCGGCCAGCGCCGCCAGCGACTCTGCTCCGTTGACAAGGCCAACGTGCTGGACGTGTCCCAACTGTGGCGGGAGCGGGTGGAGCGCATGGCATCCGCCTATCCCGACGTGACGGTGGAGCACATGTACGTGGACAATGCCGCCATGCAGCTCATCCGCCAGCCGCGACGGTTTGACGTACTGCTGACAGGAAACCTGTTTGGGGACATCCTGAGTGACGAGGCGGCCATGCTGAGCGGCAGCATCGGCCTGTTGCCGTCCGCGTCCCTGGGGGATGGGGGACCGGGACTGTTTGAACCTGTCCATGGTTCGGCGCCCGACATTGCCGGTCGGGACCGGGCCAACCCCTTGGCCATGGTGCTTTCCGCGGCCATGATGTTGCGCCTGGGGCTGGGGCAGGAAAGGGCCGCCACCGCTTTGGAAGCTGCGGTGGACCAGGTGTTGAAGGCGGGCTTCCGCACCCCGGACATGATGGCCGAGGGCTGTGTTGCCGTAGGTTGTGCCGGCATGGGGGACCACCTACTGGCGGCTCTGGACCACCCCGTCGCGGATATGGATGCCAGGGAGACGTCAACCGGGTCTAGCCAAGCGGCGCCCTAGGGCTGCACACTGGTCTCGGTGTTGTCCCCGTCTTAACCTCCCATGTCAAAGCAGCATCCCATTGTGGCTGTCACCGGCTCTTCCGGAGCCGGCACCTCCACCGTGAAGCGAGCGTTCGAGCACATCTTCCGCCGTGAAGGCATCAACCCGGCGGTGATTGAAGGCGACAGCTATCACCGCTTTGATCGTATGACCATGAAGGTCAAGATGGCGGAAGCCACCGCTGCCAACCGCACCTTCTCCCACTTCGGACCCGAGTCCAACATCTTCAAGAAGCTGGAGGAGACCTTCCTCTCCTATGGAGAAACGGGCATGGGGGAGCGTCGCTACTATCTCCATAGCCCGGAAGAGGCGGCTGAGCAGAACCAGCGCCTCGGCACCGCGTTGAAGCCGGGCGAGTTCACCCCCTGGGAACCCTTCCCCGCCAACACGGACTTGCTCTTCTACGAAGGATTGCACGGGGGCGTCAAGGGTGACAGTTATGACGTGGCCCGCCTGGTGGATCTCCTGATCGGCGTGGTGCCCATCGTGAACCTGGAGTGGATTCAGAAGATTCACCGGGACAACGCGGAGCGGGGCTACTCGGCCCAGACCATTGTTGAAACCATCCTGCGCCGGATGCCGGATTACATCAATCACATCTGCCCTCAGTTCTCGGAAACCCATATCAACTTTCAGCGGGTGCCCACAGTCGATACCTCCAACCCCTTCATCCGCCGTGATATTCCCACGCCGGACGAGAGCTTCGTGATTATCCATTTCCGCCGTGGCGTCAAGGAGCAGTTTGCCATTGAACCCACCTATCTTCTCCAGATGATTCCGGATTCGTTCATGTCCAGTCCCACAAGTCTGGTGGTGAACGGAGGCAAAATGGGGTTTGCCATGGAGTTGATTCTCACCCCGATCATTCACCGCATGATTGAGGAGAAAAAGATGGCGGCCTAGATTTTGGCCATGGGATTTGTGGTGGCGGCTCTACTGGGGGCATGTGTGGGCAGCTTTCTCAGCCTGGCCGCCTGGCGTCTGCCACGGGGGGAAAGCCTGATGGGGCCGGCCAGCCATTGCCCCGCCTGCGGTCGGACCCTGACATGGCGTGAAAACCTCCCCCTGCTGGGTTGGCTGTGGCTGCGGGGGCGCTGTCGCGCCTGTGGCGCCCCCATCCCCCTGCGGGACTGGCTGGTGGAAGGACTCACCGCCGGACTATGGCTGGCTGTGGCGCTGTTGACCACCCCAGCAGCCAGCGGCTTGGCCGCTGTGCTGCGCCTTCTGGCCGGTTTGGTTTTCACCAGTGGATTGCTGTTGCTGTTGCTGCTGGATCTGGATGGCTTCTGGCTGCCGGAGCCCCTCTGTCGCTGGGGCGTAATCACCGGCTTGGCAACAACGGCGCTGCTGGCCGTGGCCGCGGGTATGGGACCCGTCACGCCCCTGGTCCACCACAGCCTGGCGGCGGCGTTGGCTCTGGTGGGGTTTGATCTGGCCCGTGTACTGGGGACATGGTGGCTTGGGGTGCCGGCACTGGGTGGAGGAGACGGCAAGCTGGCGGCCGTGCTGGGGGCTTGGCTGGGGGGTCGGGGCCTCCTGCTTGCCCTGGCTCTGGCGGTGCTCGGTGGCGGCTTGTTCGGCCTGCTGGCACGGCTCAGCGGGCATCTCCAACCCCGACAACCCTTTCCTTTCGGGCCCTTCCTGGCCACTGCGGGCGTTCTGGTCTGGCTCACCCCTCAGACCCTGCAGCGGCAGTTGCTGACGCTCCTGCTGCCCTGGTTGAATGCCGTGGGCCTCGCGCTTGGCCGCTGAAGCGGTTTGAATAAGCCGTTGCCCCAAGACAGCCAAGCGTGTCCCTCCTTGATTGGTTCGCCAGCCGCAAACGGGAAGCCCCTGCCCTGCGCAGCCTTCAGGACAGTGACGGGAGCAACGGACTCTGGAGCAAATGCCCAAGCTGCAGCGAGGTGAGCTACACCAAAGACCTGTTGGCCAATGCCAGTGTTTGCCTGAAATGCGGCCATCATTTCCGCATTGATAGCCAACAGCGGATCCGCCTGCTGGTGGATGAGGGAAGTTTCCAGCCCCTTGATGGGCAGTTGCGTCCCATGGATCCCCTCGGTTTCCGGGACCGCAAGGCCTACATGGATCGTCTGCGCGACTACCAGAAGTCCACCGGGCTGAGTGATGCCGTGGTCACGGGGCTGGCCCGTCTCCAGGGCATGCCCCTGGCCCTGGGGGTGATGGACTTCCGCTTCATGGGGGGCAGCATGGGGTCTGTGGTGGGGGAAAAGCTCACCCGTCTGGTGGAAACAGCCACCCGCTCCCGCTATCCTGTGGTTATTGTCTGCGCCTCGGGCGGGGCGCGGATGCAGGAAGGCCTGTTCAGCCTGATGCAGATGGCCAAGGTGGCTGGCGCATTGCATCGCCACCGCCAGGCCCGATGCCTCTATATCCCCCTGCTGACAGATCCCACCACCGGCGGCGTCACCGCCAGTTTTGCCATGCTGGGGGATCTGAACCTGGCCGAGCCCAAGGCCATGATCGGCTTTGCCGGGCGGCGGGTGATTGAGGAAACCCTGCGGGAAAAGCTGCCCGTTGATTTTCAGACGGCGGAATACCTGCAAGAGCACGGCTTTGTGGACTGCATTGTGGAGCGAACCCGCCACCGGAACGTACTGGCTGATCTCTTCCGGATCCACGGGGTGCAGCCCGTAGCTGCTGCCCATGACGTCCCTGCCCCCACTCAGGAGGCGGAATCCCCCCTACCCTCCTCCTGAGGCGGGGGACAGTCCTGTTGCGCCAGCAGGCGGGCTGGATCCACCCCCAATTCTTCGGCAAGGGTGCTGTGGTGGGCAACGGCCTCCGCCAGGAGCGGCGCCAGGAGCGGCGCCAGGGCAAATCCCCCCCGAAAACCCCCGAACAGCCAGAGGTTGGCAATGCCGGGACAGCCGCCAACCCATGGCCGGCCGTCGGGGCTGTAGCTGACGGGGCAGTGTCGCACCGCCGACCGTTGGCGCCGAGCCGCCACCGCCAGCCCCGGGGCCAAGTCAGCCAGGGCGCGGCGGAGTTGCGCCTCCGCCACCGATGGTTGCCAAGGTCCCGTCAGGACTGACGGGGTGGCGCCAGGCAGCCCGCTCCAGTGCTGAAGACTGGTGGCCTGACCGAACACCACGCCCCCACCCCACGGCGCCAGGCCGGGATCCACCACCAGGCCCGTCCACCCCTGGCGCTCCATCGGCTCCCGTCTCCCCAACAGGGGCAGCAGGATGACCTCGGGCCATGGCTGTTGTTGCAGGGGTAGCACACTGGCCCAGCCGTAGGGGAGCCACCGGCCGGCCTCAGGCAGGGGCAGTAGGCTGGCCATGGCGGCGCCTGTGGCCAGCACCACCCCGTCGGACTCCAATACGTCGCCGTTGGTGAGACGGACCCCCATGCACCGTCCATGGCGCACCAGCAGTTGGTCCACCGCCCCTGGCGAGCGCTTCACCCCCTGGGACTGCAACAGCCGGTCCATGGCTGGCCGGTAGCGGCGGCCGTCAATGCGGCCATAGGGAAGCTCGACGGCCCCGGCACAGGTCAACCCCAGGGCTTGCAGGTCCCCCCCACAGAAGGTTGAACGGCCCCGACGCTCCGGTCTGGCCCCTTCAGGGAGACTGGCTGCGAGCGCCGCCACGGCAGCCTCCACCGCAGCGTTGTCATCCGCAGCAGACCAGTGAAGCAACAGCTTGGCTGGCCGCAGACCCAGATCCCCATGGCGCTCCTGCAACTGCCGCCAGCAGGTCAGCCCCTGGCCCGACAGCATCCTTCCCCCGTCCCCCACTCCCATCCACCAGGGAATGCCCCCATAGCTGTAACCGGTGGCGGCGGGGATGGGCCGTGGGTGGGCTGATCCCGTCAGCAGGGTCACGCCAAGCCGGCGCTGACTGAGGGCCAAGGCCATCAAGGCGCCGCACAGCCCGCCACCAGCCACAAGGATGTCCATGGCCCCATTGTGGCGCTGCTCCGGGGCGACTCGGTGGGGAACGCTTCGTGTGGGTGGCTACCGCCGATCCATCCTGATCAAGATCCAGCGCCTTTGTAAAGCTGTCTCCAGGACGCCACACTAGGTTCCGATCAACGCATCCAGCCCCAGCCACTCACTGATCTGGAAGGCCACCAACCCCAAGGGATAGATGAGGCCGATGTTGGCCATATTGGAACTCACCAGAGTGTCCAGATTGGCCTGGGTTGCATCGAGCTTACGGGTTTCTCCCTGGCCGGTGCTGCGGCCGTAGAGTTCAAAGAAGGACGTGAGTTCCGGAAGGGACGTGACCAGGCCCAGGCAGCAGCCCACCAGCCAGGCGGGCAGTTGGATGGCCTCGATGAGCATTTCGGCGCTGTTGCCCAGGCGGTGGCCGGCGATGGCAAGGGTCACTGCCCCCAGCAGCAGCAGAACAAGGGCCGGCACCGTCCCCCGGCTTGGCGGCGTGTGTGCCGCTGCGGTCCCTTGGGCTTGATCCGGGGGCTGAGCACTGGCCTCCTGCCCTCGTTTCCCCTGCAACTCCGCCAGGTTGTGGTCCAGCAGGTTGTAGCCCAGGAAGCAACCCAGCAGGGCCAGGCTGAGCACCAGTGAAGGGTTGACGCCAGTGGCAGCCAGCACCAGGGGGAGCAGCACGGAGAAACCGCAGAAGCTGATTTCCTCAATGAAGCGGGGGTTGAGCAGTTCCCAATAGCGCAGATAGAACACCACGGCCGCCAGAAACAGCACCAGGTTGATCACGTTGCTGGAGGCGATGTTCCAGAAACCCCCTTCCAGGCTTTCCCGGCCGTTGAGCGCTGTGGCCAGAACCGCCACCAACTCCGGCAGGCTGGTGGCGTAACCCAGAATCTGACCCTGGGTTTTGGCGGACCATCCCAAAACCCGGGCCAGCCTTTCCAGACCGTTGATGACCAGCAGTCTCACTGCAACGATGGTGAAACCGATGGACAGCAGAAGTTCCAGAAGGGCAAAGCCAAGATCACGGGAAATCAACGCTGAGGCACTCCAGCACAAGCAGTGTTTATCTTGCCGAAAACCAGCATCGTCCAACACCCGCCACCGCCGGGCAGCACCCGCCGGTTCACCGCTGTTCACATCTTAAATGTTCCTGAAGTCTCGGAGCTTCTTTTTCTTTTTGCAGAAGAATTGGCGGCCAAGACGTTCCACGCCCCATGCTGTCCGTTGACTCCACGCTGTTCACACTGGATTGGGACAACCATGGGGAGCTTGACCATGAGGACCGTCAGGCTCTTTTCCGCCTGCTGACCCAGGGGCAAACCCAGGACACCGCCTGCGCGCCTGAGCCCCAAACGACCCATCAACGCAGTTTAGGCATGCCTGGTCGCCAGCAGCTATCCGGGATCTGCTGAAGGCTTCTCCTGCTGGAGCGTCTCCAGAAGGCTGAACACGGTTGTGGCGGCTTCCATGCTCTTGTCCTGGTAAAACCAGAGCTTGGGACACCGTCTCAACTCCAGACGGCGGCTCAACTGGCTGCGCAGGAAGCCGCTGGCAGCCTTGAGACCCTTGAGGGCTGCCTCCTGCCCCGCCTCTTCTCCATAGAGGCTGACAAACACCTTGCAGTTCTGCAGATCCCCGCTCACCTCCACAGCGGTAATGCTGATGATGGAGCCGGTCAGCCGCTCATCCCTGAGCTGGCCGCTCAGCATCTGCCCCAGTTCCCGCTTGATCAGGGCCGCCACCCGGCTTACCCGTCGCCCTTGCGCCATGGCTCAGGCCTCTCCTGAAACCACAAGCATGGCATCAAGAATCTGCACCAAGCAGATGGATCCACTGATGACGGCGCCGATCAGGGCCACTGCCGCAACGGGACTGCGGCGCCCCCAAGCCAGAAAGGGCTTGACGGCGGAGATGAGGATTCCCAGAACAAACCCCACCAGAAAACGGGGGTATTTGGTCAGGGTGGCCAGCAGATTTCCCATGGCATCATCCCAAGGCTGTGGTTTGCCCGCAAGCATGGGGGAGACTGTGCCAAACCATCCATGCCTCCTGTGAAACTTTTTCAATTCCGTCACTCGCCGTTTTGCGAGAAAGCCCGTCTGCTGTTAAGCGCCAAGGCGGTTCCCTACGCTGTGGAGGAGGTCACCCCCGGTGTTGGTCAGGTGGATCTCTTTCGCCGTTCCGGGCAGCGGCAAGTGCCGGTCTTGGAAGACGGGGACCTATTGGTGGCAGGGTCCGTGGCCATTGCCCGCCATCTCGACAGCCGCATCCCCGACCCCCCACTGCTGCCTGGGGATGCCCAGGAGCGCGCCCGGGCCCTGATCTGGGAAAACTGGGCGGATACAACCCTGGCCCACGGGGCTCGCATGGCCCTGCTGCAAGCAGTCAGCCGGGACAGCCACCTGCGCAAGGCCCTGCTTCCCCAGGCCACACCGGCGCCCTTGCGGGATGTGGTGGGTGCGTTTCCGGGGGATATGATCTCCGGCGTCAGCCAGTTGTTCACCCGGGCAGGGCTTCAACAACTCAGGCATGCCCTGGAGCAGTTGACCACTCTTGTGGCCAATGGTCAGCCCCTCATTGGCCAGCGGCACTGCGTGGCGGACGTGGCCGTGGCCGCTCAACTCTATGGGCTGAAGTTTCCCGCCACAGCCGATGCCGCCCTGGCGGGCCGGGGTGTTCCCGGCATCGCGGATCATCCCTTGTTCGAGCCCCTCTTTGCCTGGCGGGATCAGTTCTATGGAGCCATGGGGCGGGGCGACCAGGACCCGGCTCCATCCCCTGACCAAAACCACCATGGCTGACCCCATCATCCGGGCCATGGACCACTACGTGATCCTGGAGCCCGGCAAAGCGGACCGGATGGCCGACCGGGCGGAAACCGCAGCCTGGCTGGCGCGGACCCTCGCCGCCATGGACCCTGTTCCTGGCGACCTTCGCCATCTCCCCGATGCCCCGGCCCGGGCTGCTCATCTTCTGGATACCGCCTGTGAACTGGAGGTGGGGCCCGGCCAGCGGGTGCAATGGTACGCCGTGCGGCTGGAGCGCGATTGCTGAGGTGGCGGATCCCCCCTGGCAGGATGAGGCTGCTAGATTCTGATCAAATGGGCCTGACACTGATGGTGAGCTTCTCTTCCTCAACACCGAACGCGACACAACAACCATCTGGCGTGATGAAGGCGCCAAACGTCGAGACACAAGAAGCCTTGCGTCAAGCCTACGGGCGTAAAGGTCTGACGGAGTCCAACAGCCTCAATGACCTTATTTCCTCATCACTGGCTTAGCAGGAAATGCAGTTCAGACTGCTGCATTCCTAACCTTTTGGGAAATCCCCTGATTGCCCCAGGGCCGCACTGCAATGACTGGCTTAGGTTTGATAAATCCTCCCTTAGCCAGATCAATTTCTTTATTGATCCACCTGCTATATGTAGCATAAACTCCCGCCAAGACGATGACGGCACTGCAAGGAGACATTTGATTTTTGATGGCTTGCTGGAGTTGAGCATCATTCTCTGCATTATGAATCGGATTATTCTGGGGAACGGAATAGTCCTTAAAGACAAAGCCATGGCTTTGTTTCAATAAAACGTTCCTGGTGAGCCAGCCAGCGGGAATGGGTGACCTACTGCGTACTGCCCCTATCCTACCCTATCCCTGAACTTGTCGTCAAGACAGACCACCATGCCCCCTGCGCCAGACCGCACCCCGTCACCAGCCCCTTGGCGCGGCAGCCTGTTCGCCCAGGATTTTCTTGG
>NZ_JENA01000008.1 GCF_000586015.1 Candidatus Synechococcus spongiarum SH4
CATAGCGATAGAGGCATGAGCTGTTGAACTCCACCGTGCCAAGCATCCCCGCATCCGCCTCTTGGACTTGGGTAAAGTCATCAACGGCAGTGAAGAAATCAGACTCCCGGGTGATGCTGTTGGTGGAGATGGCATGTGCCACTTGCGCCGCAGCATCCACGTTGAAGTCTTTGCGGTCAGCAAGCATCCGACCAAACAGGGCAATGTCCACTGCGCGAGACGTGCTGATACACTCTCCAATTTTTTTCTTAAGCTCTCCTTTCAGATTTTTCTTGGGATCTTTCTTGAGCTTTTCGTTTGTCAATTCGGCCATATTGGCCTTAATAACATCAGCAAGTTGAGTGATACCAGTTTGACTCAGAAACAGTAGATACTCGGTTTGCGGGGTGGCATCCTCGCGGCTTTTCACGGACAGATCCACGGCTTTCAATGCAGTCTCAATGGCGCTGATGGAATCAGTCTCCCCTTGCTCAGACAGCTTCTCTGAGATCAGCTTAACGATGTTGCGGGTGCGAATGCCCAACTCATCCTCGCTCAGAAGCTGGGAGTTGGCAAACATTTTCCTGGCTGCCCGCTTGAGGCATTGAGAGGAAACACGAGCCCGACGAGTGCCGCCAAACATGGCGTCTTTGGGAGCGCCTGTGTCGTCACGATTGAGGCAGGAAGGGGGCACGTTCTGGATGGCGTGAAATTCGATGAAGAGAGACATAGCGTTGAAGTTCAAAGGGTTGTTGCGTGGGTGGGGGCAAAGGCTTGTCATGTACTGGCTTGTGGCTGCCCCCAGAAGTGGTGAGCCCACTGGGTCTGAACAGGACGGTTGGAGTAGTGCCACTTCAACATGTCATCCAGTAGATCCGGCCAAGCCAAGGCAATGCCCTGGGAAGCAACCAGAGTGAGAGCAGAGCGCAGCCGCCAGCGGAGTTCGTCCGGATCGGCATCCAGCAGGGTCGCAAATCGCTTCTCAATGGAGTCTGACTTTTGCTTGTCGCGGACACGACGCATGGCGTCGGGAAACAACATGGGCTTACCCTTGCCCTGCCGAACCACTTGAGCCCAGAGTCCAGCGGCAAGATAGATGGTGCTGCGGTCCCTCCCATTTGTCCAGCGTTCAACCAGCGGGAAGGCACGGGAATCGGTTCCGGGGTCAAACATCAAGCTACGGCGCAATGTGCCAACGACTGAACTGTCGGACTTGCTGCGGTTTTGGAGATGGTCAAAGAACCTCTCTGAGAGTTTAGGGTCATCCATGGTTTGTAAATGAAGAGGATGTGCGAGGGTTTGGCTCAGGAGGAGCGCGTTGCATAATGGGAAAGATCATGCGGCGATCACCTTGAAAACCTTGCCCCGCACTTTGTCAGAGCGGCCTGCTGCCGCCAAAGCACGCCCATCGTCTCCAAGGGAGCGTTTGGCCTGGTCCCATCCTCGGTGTACAACCTGTCGCAGTCTCCTGCGCCAGTCCTCCAATGCCTGATGGCCGTCCTGGCCTTGGCCCAGTTGATCCACTAGCTGCCAGAACTCCGGCTCTAGCGCGGCCCAGTAGTGGGCCATGGCTTGGGTGGAATGCAATAGGGCTTTGACGTCCTTTGCTGCTGGGGAACGTTCACCACCGTTTTGCAGCCAGGCTGAACACAAGGAAAACAATGCTTTCCGTAGCTGATTACCAGTGGACTCCGCCTGCTCCAGTGCTTTGTTAGCTGCTTCCCCTTGGCCGGCAAGCAGTTTGGGTGAGACGTGTCGTTCTTCCAAGCGCCACAGCACAATTTTGGCTTGATCCGGCAACAGGCCGCCAGTCAGGAGCGGAAGCGGACTGTAATCATCTTGAAGCAGGCGGATTGAAGCTGCGGCGCTAACGACCCTTGGCGGTTCAGAACCCTTGCTCCTGTCTCCGGTGAGGACATGGAAGTCGCGCCACATTGCCCTGTCCTCACGGAGCTTCAACGGGAAGGAGCCTTTTTTGCCACTGACAACGGCCGACATTGGATCGGGTGTTGACGACAGTGCAGGGGCCAAGCCTGCACCGCAGAAGAGGTGCGTAATGGCAGCGCCAGGCGTGAGCAGTAAGGCCCTGCTGAGCCATGTGTATCGATCCGCCGGACCCCTGAGAGGCTTGGTTGCCGAATCTTTTGTTTTGAGTGCTTCGATTGTGGGCGCGGCCTTTTCCCAACTGGCCCGATCCAACTTGTGATCGTCTTCGGTCTGTGGCGCCAACGACAAGGCCAGGGTTTCCTGGAGCGTGCTTCCCGTGGGCAACGTCAGCAAGAGACCGCAAGCCGGGCCTTGCTCGGCAGATGATCGCAGTGCTCTCACCAAACCGCCTGGCGTGAACTGAAGATAAGTCACCAGGGTCACGGCAGCCTGGGCCGGGGTGATTGCTTCAGGGTGAGCATCCAGGGAGCGATCCCAGAGGATGCGCTCAGCGCCTGAAGAACGGGCGGGGGCAAGCCGTGTCCAAGGGACTGGTTTCAGACCCGCCTCTGCCAAGTCTGGCGCCTGCAGGAACGGGCGTTCCGGGTGGAAGAGATCAAACCGCTCGGTCCAGCGGTCCAGATAGTCCTCAAGGCTCTGGCTGGGCCAATTCTCAAGGAGAGCAGCCCGATCTTCCGTATCCCCAGGGCCAATGCCCCTGTGGCAAATGGCCAGGAGGAGGCGGTAGAGGGCCAGAGCCTCAATGGGGTTGGTGGCGCCGATGCGCTGCCATGCTGCGGGACGGAGAAGGGTATCCCGCAGGGAACCAAGGTCATGGGTGCCATCGTTAGCAATCAAGGGAATCCAGGGCTCTTGCAACAGAGAGAAGGTCGTGGTCATGTGTGAAATTGAAATTTACTGCAGTTCATCACTTGGTAGTCAGTCCATCCAAAGATAGGCGGGAGGGGGTGAAGCAGCGTGATTGGTGGGTCCAGTTTTAGAAGTGTCCCATCCCCGCGTGTGCGGGGAGCAAGAGGAGTGGTTGATTCAGGACTCAGAAGAGGAGTGACCCATCCCCGCGTGTGCGGGGAGCAAGAGGCCGCGAGCAAAACAGCGACGGCAGTGCATCACGGCTCATCCCCACGTGTGCGGGGGACGACACTACCACCCTAGCCAACGACTAGTCCCAATTCGCGATCCAGGCGCACCTTCAATTCCCCATCCTGAAACACGCCGTCAGAGTCCAACAGCAGGGCATGGTGATGGGTCAGGCCAGGACAGGTACGCCAGCCTTTTGGCGGCTGAGAGTCGCGGATTGCACGGATCAATCCTTGATGGCTGATGCGCAGCCAACGCTCCGCCAGTTCAGGGGCGCGTTTAGGCAGGGACTCGCGATCCCCGGGAAACACAGGGACCACTGTCAAACTGGGCTGGCCAAGCCGTGTGCCGAACCGAAAGGCTCCCGACTCCGCCTTGTCATCGTCAATCTGTGAAGCTCCCTGATGGTCAGTGCCCCAGTTTTTGGGGGCTGGCAGCGCCATTTTGCGGGCTTCGTTGTTCATGTGGTCTTGTTCACTCTCGTACTTTTGCAGGGCGTTAGCCAAAGCCTTGCACAAACCCTCAGAGGCAGGCGGTTCCCAGGCGCCATACACCTGCTGGACCGCCAAGTCGATGTCGTCCGGTAAATCCAGCAGCGGATGGCCCTTCAGCCAGGCGTGGGACCTGAGCACAAGCCAGCGGTCATAGATGAAGTTGGTGAGGGCATCGGGTGGCATCTCCTGATCCAGTCCCGCCACCAACGCAAGGGGTTCTGTAAACCCGCCAGGACGCTGGCGGCTATGGCGGTGAATCCGCCCAGCGCGTTGCAACACCAAATCCACAGGAGCCGGATCGGTCATGAGCACGTCCATGTCAATATCGAGAGACTGCTCCGCCACTTGCGTGGCTACCAGCACATGGCCTGTTTGCGCCTGTCCATCAGGGCCGAATTGCTTCAACACCTTCTTCTCGATGGCAGTCCGCTCGTTCATCGGAAACCGTGCATGGAAAAGTGTACGCTCTACTCCGGTGATTGCTCCATAGAGAGCCTGAGCCCTGGCAACTTTGTTCACGACTATCAACACGCGAGCACCGGCCTTGGCCATGGCAATCGCACGGGCAGTTACGGCATCCGGGTCAATGCCTTGAACTGACAGGCTCTGCCGACGGCTGGCCGGGAAGGGTAAAGATTTGATGGAGCCGGGGGCAGCCCAACTGATTCTGGGGTACGGACTGGGCACAGGAACATCCTTACCTGCCCAGGTTTGCAGAATTGCGTCCCGTCGTGCGTGTGGCAGGGTCGCAGACATCAGCACTACGCGACAACCCAACTGCTGGAGCCAGTTCACCAGCCGCTCAATCAGGCCACTGGTGTAGGCGTCATAGGCATGAATCTCGTCAAGAATCACAGTGCGGCCAGTCAATCCGAATAAACGGACAAAGCTATGGCGGGCATTGAGTATACCTACGAGTGTCTGGTCCACTGTTCCTATTCCTTGTGGGCAAAGAAGACAACGCTTTGAACCACGGAACCACCACCCTGCTGTTACTCCGCTGTCAGTGGTCCCCAGCCCTATCTCCTGCAATCGGGTGGCTGCAACATTTGGGCCGCCGCCAGCGTGCGCCAGGGCCAAAGGAACGGTTCCATCAGCAGCGCGGTGAAGGAATCGGGCCATCCTGGTCATCAATGCATTGCTGGTGGCCTGCGTGGGCATCGCCATATACATACCGCGACGACCAAATGCACAACTGAAGCCTGCCTCTGTTTTACCCTCTCCCATGGGCGCCTCAATGACCACCAAGCCAGATCCTTGGCCCAAGTGGTCGATGACCTTGGCCATGGTTTGTTGCAACGGACGGGGTTCCATGCCATCCAGAGCCAATCTGATGGCCTCACCGCCGGAACCGACGGATGGCAGTGTGGCGACGGCAAGATCTACATCGGAGAGCGCTTTGACTGCGAGTTGCCGACTCTCGGCAAACCATTTATCAGGGGCGCCTTCCCAGTGTTTAAGACGATCCCATTCACACAGGATCTCGCTGGAGCCGATCCAATCAGATACGGTGGTGAGCCCCATCAACCACTGCAGGAATGTCCCTCGTTGAGCACCTTTGGGCGGCAGAGTTGGGATCCCGTTAGCATCAACCCCTTTCAGCAACTGGGTAAACAGTTGCTCATGAGCCTTATGCCATGCTGCATCCAAGTGCTGGGCAGAGCGGCCAGCATCTTGGCAATTAACCGCATCGATCAGGTGGCCGTGGTGCGCACCCACTGCCGAGGCAAGAAGCCGTGCATCGCGCTTGAAAACTCCCTTCTGGACCAGTTGGGTGGTCAAAAGCGGGATGGTGCTGGCATCATGGCGATCAGGAGCAGCAGCAGGAAAGGTATAATCAGGAATAGGTTTCCTGCCAAGTCTTCGCTGGAATCCTGGGGTAGCTTTACCCAGATCATGAAACCCCACCAAGGCTGTCACCCATGACGGCGAACAGGGCATTGGCACAGGGCAAGGAATCACCTTCTGAAGCATGGAAGCGACTGCGGCCACGTCCAGAAGATGGGGCAGTAAGGGGTAGCCATCACTCTGGCCCTTAGCCGGTGATTTGGCCCAGAGCTGCAGAAGGTCAGCCATTGTGCAAAAGGTAAGTCCGCGACCCATATCAGACCTACACTACCGCCAGCCCAGCAGAAGAGCCATGCCGGAGGATCCCCAAGTGGACCCAAAGGATCCAACACCTGGAAGCCATCCCCCGCCATGGGGCCAACTCCACGGCCATGGAAGGGGAGCCGGTGGTGAAGCCTGGCTTCGGGCGCGGCTTGCCCCCAAGATTCGGAAACGATTGATCCGCCTCGCTGAACCCTGCCCGTCATCCGGCACTGGGCCGAATCCGGCTGAGTTCACCTGCAGGATGCCACAGACCGGGAGGGTGAGGGAATGCTAGCCTGATCCCACGACCGCTGCCCATGGCTTCCAGCCCCTCAGCCACAATCAAGCCGGCAGACCATAAGCCCGCAGAGCAGAGGAGCGCCGTACCGCGCCTCGGCGCCGTAGTGCATGAGTGGCGGCTCTTCAGGCATTCAGGGCTGAAGTTCAGTCCGACATTGGCGTGATCAATGACCGCCTGGATCAGGTTGACGCCCGCCTTGACCGGGTTGATGACCGCTTTGATCACGTGAGTGATCGTTTCGACCAGGTAAATGCCTGTATTGATCAAATCTATCGGCTTCTGCTGCCTTGATTCCATCAGTGATGCACCCCCGCCCCACCCACACAGTTCATGGGTCATGCAGGTCGTTCTCCTGGTTGCACACGCTCACACCTGGCCAGTGCCGCCAACGCCACAACGACTGATTAGCTTCTCTGCCAGCGTGGAGAAGTCCTTGCGACAGGCCTGGGCTGCCTTGAGGTGGCCCCCGATGGCCCCATCGGCAGGGGTGAGCAGGAACATGGGCTTGCGGGCTATCTGGGCCAGGGGCATCAAGCTGCGGTAATGCTTGAGTTCCGCCAGACAGTGGGGGGCATCCCTCGGTGAGCCAAGGAGTTGCCGTGCTGTTTCACCCAGTACAGAATTGCTGTACACCGATGGAACGCGATCCAGCCAACGCTGGTAGGCTTTCACCGGTCGGTCCCGCCGCACTGCATGTTGCAGCACCACATAGCCCACGGGATTCATTTCACCTTCGGGAAGTTCCGTCGTCCTGCCGAGAGATTCCGGCGCGCGAGTCAGACGATCTCGCCATTCCTCACGCCAGCGGCGGAGCGTAGGCCCCAGATTCTTCAGCCCTTGCAGGGAATAGAGGTCCGGTCCCAGGGGGATCACCACATGGCTGGCTGCGATCAGCGCCGCCCGGTTCAGCGCCCCCAGGCTTGGCCCCACGTCGATCAACACCACATCCGCTTGGCGTTGCTCAGCGGCCTTGGTCAACATTCGCCAAAACATACTGATCACCCGAAACGCCCGTTTCTTTTTATCCAGACAGTTGGGCCATTGGGTAGACAACTCATCTTCCACCGCAGACAGGCTCAGATCGCCAACCACCAGACCAATCCTTTCTGCAATCCCAGTCACATGGGGATCCGCCACGTCGCCGGTTCCCTCCAGCAGGGGTGCCAGAGCGGCAGCCACAGTGCGGGATGGTTCCCCATCCGTCCACAATTCTTCCAGCGTTTCGTCCTCCAGAAACATGCTGGTGAGATTCATTTGGGGATCCAGATCCGCCGCAACAACAGATAGACCCATCTCGGCAAACATCCAGGCAAGATGATACACAAGCGTAGTTTTGCCCACTCCACCTTTGTTGTTGAAAAATGCCAGGGTTTTCATGCTCAAATCTCCCTGATGGTTGCTGGTCTCAGGGTAACGCAGGTCACCCTGTCCTGGGCATCAAATTCCGGTGGGGGATTGCCGTTGCGTTCACACTCCCTTCGGGCAATAGCGATAGCACGAATCACATCCACCATCCGCCCCTCGAATCTCGTTTCGTCGAGAACGTCGTCCGCCAGAGTCTGGCCATCCAGCTTCAGGAATTGCACATAGGCGCAAGGGAGAAAGTCCGTGGGCTGGTTGGCGAGGGTCAGCACCCCCAGGTGGGTGGGTGTGGGTTCATCGGGGCTGATGATCATTCGGGTGCCGGCCAACTGCTCCTCCAGTGTGCGTCCGTTGTCTGCCAACACCTCGGCTGCCACTGCGGCAGGCAAGTAATTTTCCCTGTACCAGGACAAGTCCAGATTGACTACGGTTGCGCTGTTGGAGGGCTGGGCATCAAACGGCTGATCCCGGAAGCGACGCTTTTCATTGAGAATCCGCTCGTCCTGGGCCGTGGCAACATCCCGACGAGGGCCGCAGCGGATGCAAATGCGACCGTCGTACCGCACCGGTGGCGAGTCCGCAGGCCACACAGTAACCACAGCCACATCCACCCCGGCGAGTTTTCGCTTCTCCACCAACAAGGTGGGTGGGGGCAGGATCCTGCCGTCGGTTTTGATGCCGGTGAGTTGCTCCAGAAGTTGGCCCCCGATGGGCAGCCCACGTGGTGTGCCGTCATCCCGGACACCCACAAAGAGTACGCCTGGGCGATTGTGGTTGGCCAGGTCGTTGGCAAAGGCGCAGACCCCCTCGGCTGCCCTTTTGCGCACATCCTCTTTCCAGTCCTGCTTGAATTCCACCCAATCTCTCTCTCCGCCCGCAAGCAGCTCCTCCAGTGCGTCGGTGCTGTAGGGCTGCATCGTCATCGGGTATCCCACGGAGCCTGCACGGACATCACCCACAGTCAAAACACTGAGAACAGCCATAGCCTACCATTCCGGACCTATGACTTTCCAGGCATAGGGGCATTTGCCAAGGGTCAGGGGAAACCATCCTCTTCCCATGAGAAGTATTGTATAGAGCTTTCTTAGTCGCTTTTGAGAGTTTTATACATCACGTGGGCATCGACAAAACCCAACCGCCGGTGGCGAAACGCCCCGGGCAACGTTCCGACAATGACCATGCCGTTCCGTTGCCAGGCCTGCACCGCAGCAGTGTTGGCGGACACAACCAGGTTGAACTGCATTGCCCGGAACCCCAACGCCAGGGCCTGATCCTGGGAGTGGGAGAACAACAGACTGCCAACCCCCTGCCGTCGCGCCGTGGCGGCAACCACGTAGCCGCAGTTGCACACATGGGCCGCCAGGGTGGGGCCGTTGGGTTTGATGTGGTAGGCGCCCAGCACCTGATCATCCGCTGCCACCGCCACAAAGGCCTGCAGGGCCGCCTCCACCCAGACGGCGTAGCCCCCCTCGGCATCCACGGCCGGGTCAAAGGGCAAGGTCTCACCAGCCCGCACCACCGGCTCCATGATCCGCCATGTGGCGGGCCAGTCCTCCGGTTGCAGGGGGCGAATCCGAACCATGAGGCGGTGTTGCCGGGAGGTGTGCTGATCCCCTTGGTTCACCGGTGTCTACGCTGCTTCCGCCGGGACAAAGGCAAGGGCGACCCCGTTGTTGCAATAGCGCTTGCCGGTGGGCTGGGGACCGTCGTTGAATACATGCCCCTGGTGCCCGCCACAGCGGCGGCAATGGTACTCCGTACGGGGAAGAAACAACTTGAAATCCAGCTTGGTGGCGATGCTGTCGGGGAGCGGCTTCCAGAAGCTGGGCCAGCCGGTGCCGCTCTCGTACTTGGCCGCGGAGGAAAACAGGGGCAGTCCACACCCTTTGCACACAAACACCCCCTCCCGCTTTTCCTCCAGCAGGGCGCTGGTGAAGGGACGCTCCGTCCCTTCACGCCGCAAGACGTTAAAGGCTTCCGGGGAGAGCCGTTGGCGCCACTGGTCTTCACTGAGATCCCAGGCGGATTCCCCTGCAGGGGATGCTGCGCTGGCCATGGATGGCTTCAAAACAACCACCATAGAAGTGGCCAGCCCCAGCAGCAGGTTGCGACGGCTCATGAAGCTGAGCAATGAAGCCATGGCGTTGTGCCCCCCGGGTTCAAAGGCCCATTCTATGGTCCCCGTCACCTGTCATGCCAGCCGTCTCCAGCCATCGCCCCTCAGCCCTGGATGATCATCCCTTCAGCGTGGCGCCGATGCTGGATTGCACGGATCGGCATTTCCGGGTGCTGATGCGTCAGATCAGTCGTGGGGCCTTGCTCTACACGGAGATGGTGGTGGCCCAGGCGCTCCACTACGGTCACCGGCGGCGCCTGCTGGACTACAGCCCCGTTGAACGCCCCCTGGCGCTCCAGGTGGGGGGTGACGATCCCCTGCTGTTGGCGGAGGCGGCGCGCATGGCGGAGGCGTGGGGCTACGACGAACTGAATCTGAACCTGGGCTGTCCCAGTGAACGGGTGCAGGCGGGGCGTTTTGGTGCCTGCCTCATGGGGGAGCCCCGCCACGTGGCCCGCTGCATCGAGGCCATGGCTGCCAGCGCCAGCCTGCCGGTCACCGTCAAGCATCGCCTGGGCATTGACCATCAGGCGAGCTACGACCGTCTACTGGCGTTCGTGGATACTACGGCGGCGGCGGGGGCCCAGCGCTTCATCATCCACGCCCGCAAGGCCTGGTTGCAGGGCCTCAATCCCAAGCAGAACCGCACCATCCCCCCCCTGCGCTACGACTGGGTGGCGCGCCTCAAGCAGGAACGTCCCCACCTGTGGGTTGTCCTCAACGGGGGCCTCACCACCATGGCGGATTGCCGGCAGGCCCTGACCATGTGCAACGGCGCCATGGTGGGCCGCGCCGCCTACGACCACCCTTTGCGCTGGGCTGCCGTGGATGCGGTCTTTTACGGCCGTTCTCCCCGGCAACTGCGCCCGTCCGCCATTGTGGAGGCCATGATTCCCTATGCCGAGGCCCACATGGCCCAGGGAGGACGCCTCTGGGACGTGGGCCGCCACCTCTTGCAACTGGTGCAGGGTGTCCCCGGGGCGCGGGCTTGGCGCCGCCGCCTCAGTGAAGGGGCCATGGGGCGCGGCGCCTGCCTGGGGGTGCTTCAGCAAGCTGCCGAGGCGTTGGCGGGGCGTGGATGGTGATGGAGGGGCCTTCAGCCCCATCCTCCCAGCACCTGCTCGTACGCCGCCACACAGATTGGGCCGACCCACGGGCGCTGCACGCAGGCTTGGGCCGCCGCCCGGCTCACGGATCCCCGGGGCTAGAGTTGGCGCCCCGCCCCGTCAGTTTGGCCACCCATCCCGCAAACCGGATGCCCGAGGGGCAATCCCGCTGGAGCCAGCGGTTCGATGATGCCTTGCACCCGTTCATTGCCCGGTTCAATGCCTCCATCGGCTTTGATTTCACCCTGCTGCACCAGGATCTGGAGGGATCCATCGCCCACGGGCGCATGTTGGCGGCTTGTGGGGTCATCACCGCGGCAGAGGCGGAGCAGATTGTGGGGGGCCTGGAGACCATTGGCCATGAAGCGGCAGCCGGGACGTTTCGTCCCGGTGTCGATGCTGAAGACGTGCATTTTGCCGTGGAGCGGCGGCTGATTGAACTGGTGGGAGACGTGGGCAAGAAGCTCCACACCGGCCGCTCCCGCAACGATCAGGTGGGCACGGACCTGCGCCTCTGGTTGCGGGGCGAGATTGACGAATTGCAGGTTCTGCTGCGTCGCTACGGCCAAACCCTGCTCCGTCTGGCGGAGGCCCACGTGGAGACCATGATTCCCGGATATACCCACCTGCAACGGGCCCAACCCCTCTCCCTGGCCCACCACCTGCTGGCCTACGTGGAGATGACCCGACGGGATCGCCAGCGGCTGGACCAGGTGCGGCAGCGGGTGAACGTGTCCCCCCTGGGGGCTGCGGCCCTGGCGGGCACTCCCGTTCCCGTTGATCGCCGCCACACCGCTGCCGCCCTGGGCTTTGCCGACATTTACCGCAACAGTCTGGATGCGGTGAGTGATCGGGATTTTGCGGTTGATTTTCTGGCGGCGGCCAGTCTGGTGATGGTTCATCTCAGCCGCCTCAGCGAGGAGGTGATCCTCTGGGCCAGCCATGAATTCGCCTTTGTCAGGCTCACGGACCGCTGCGCTACGGGCAGCAGCCTGATGCCCCAGAAGAAAAATCCCGACGTGCCGGAACTGGTGCGCGGCAAAACCGGGCGGGTCTTTGGCCATTTGCAGGCCCTTCTGACCGTCACCAAAGGTCTGCCCCTGGCCTACAACAAGGATCTGCAGGAGGATAAAGAGGGGCTGTTTGACGCGGTGCGCACCACCAGGGACTGTCTGAAGGCCATGACCATCCTGCTGGAGGAGGGCCTGTGTTTCCAGCCCCGGCGGTTGGCGGAAGCCGTTGGCGATGACTTTGCCAACGCCACCGACGTGGCGGACTATCTGGTGGCCAGAGGCGTACCTTTCCGCCAGGCCTATGGGCTGGTGGGCGGCCTGGTGAAAACCTGTCTTCAGGAGGGGATTCTGCTGCGGGATCTGCCCCTGGGGCGGTGGCAACAGGTCCACCCCGCCTTTGCCGAGGATATCTTTGCCGCCCTGGAGCCCCGGCAGGTGGTGGCGGCCCGGCTGAGTGAAGGGGGGACAGGGTTTGTGCGGGTGCGGGAAGCCCTGGAACAGGCCAGAATCGCCTTCGCCGATGCAACGGGGGAGGAGAACCTGTGAATGTGAAGCAAGGTCCCGCCGCCATCGACCCTGACACCGTTGTCCACGGGCCGCAGCCGGCCCTGGTGACCAGGGTGGAAGCCGACAGCATTGCCGCGGAACTGGGCGTCCAACCGGGGGACAGGATTCTGCGGATCAACGGTGTGGCTCCCCGGGACCTGATTGACTATCGCGTTCTGATCGGTGAAGAGGAGATCAGGCTTGAGGTGATGGATGCAGCGGGGCAACGCCATTGCATCGCTTTTGAGAAGGATATGGATGCGGATCTGGGGCTGGAGTTCAGCGAGGCTTTATTTGACGGCTTGCGGCAGTGCAATAACCGCTGCCCGTTCTGCTTTATTGACCAACAACCCGCGGGCAAGCGCTCCACCCTGTATCTCAAAGACGATGATTATCGCCTCAGCTTTCTTTATGGCTCCTATCTCACCCTCACCAACCTGACCCCGGCAGACTGGCAACGCATTGAAAACCAACGCCTCTCGCCGTTGTACGTGTCGGTCCATGCAACGGATCCGGACCTGCGCTGTCGTCTGCTGCGCAACAAGCGGGCTGGTTCCATCCTGCAACAACTGGAATGGTTTGCCCGGCGCCGCTTGCAGATTCATGCCCAGGTGGTGGTTTGCCCCGGGTTGAACGACGGCCGTCAGTTGGAGCGCACCTTATGCGACTTGGCCCGCTGGGGCGGCGGCGACTGGCCGACGGTGCTCTCCACCGCTGTTGTGCCGGTGGGGCTGACCCGCTTCCGGCCGGATACCGCTGCGGACCTGACACCGGTAACCCCCCGTCTGGCCCGCCAGGTCATTGCCCAGGTGGAGGCCCTGCAACAGGAATTCCACTGCCGCATGGGGAGCCGCTTTGCCTGGCTGGCGGATGAGTGGTACCTCATGGCTGCCCAGCCCCTGCCGCCCCGTTCCACCTATGGGGACTGGCCGCAGCAGGCCAACGGGGTGGGGAGTATTCGCGCCTTTCTGGAGGCGTTGGAGCAGGCCACCGCCCAACTCCCCGAAGTTCTCTCGGAGTCCCGACGCTGCAGTTGGGTGGTGGGTGGTCTGGTGGGGCCGGCGTTGCGTCCGGTGGCTGGGCGTCTCCGGGGCATCCGGGGTTTGGAGTTGCTGTTCTATTCTCTGCCCAGCCCCTACTGGGGCCAGGATCTGGTGGTCACCGGCCTGCTGACGGGCGCCGACCTGCTTGACGGGTTGCGGGGACAGGATCTGGGGGATGAACTGTTGCTGCCCAGCGTCATGCTCCGCCCCGGTTCTTCCCTGTTCCTGGATGACCTGACCGTGGACCAGGTGGCCGCCGGGTTGGGGGTTCCCATCCTCCCTGTCGCCGATGCACGGGATCTGGTGGCCGCCTGCATGGGGAAGCCCGATGGGGAAAGGAAATCCTTGAAAGGGGAATGGGCGCTTGCTGGCCATGGGTCCAGGCCCTAAACTTTCCACTGCTCAGAAGGACCAGAACCCATGGGGCAACAATCTCCCGGGCCCCAGGCAGACGGGAGGAACGGGCAGGGGCCCGGTCAAGACGGCAGCGCCGCCGGGAAGCAGGCGGCCGCCGAGGCGGCGGCCAAAGCGTTTGGGGCTGTTCTGGAAAAGGAAGACCAGGCCCTGAGGAAGGAGTTTGGCCAGGGGTTCAACCCCATGCAAGCCCAGGCAAGGGCGCTGCTCTGGCTGATGGCTTTACACGATCTCCACATGGGTGCGGTGAAGCAGGCCGTGGCCGAGAGCAATGGGGAAGCAGTGAGCGGCTGGGCAGAGGACCTGGGCAAACTCTCGGCTGCCATCGCCATCCTGGAAACGATTCAGCCGATTTCTTAAGGGGGATTCAGCCGATTCCCAACAGGGCGTGGGTAAAAGCTTCACCGCCAAAGGCCAGTTCCGTGGCCAGCAGGAAAATAAAGCCCATCATGGCCATGCGGCCGTTGAGCTTTTCGGCGCGGGCATGGAAGCCCCAACCCTGATCGGCATCCACCACCAACATGCGGGGCTCACGGGCAAAGGCGTTGAGACGGCCACCGTCTTCCGTGGTAACGGTGGCGCCGCGGATGATGGGGGAGGACAGGGTCAGGTCGGCTTGGCTCATGGGTTCAGCAGCAACAGACCCAACCGTAACAGATTGTTAAGACACCTGTGGCCGGGGATGGGGATTTCCCGACCTACCCTTCACTCACCCCTTCAATGCGGTCCTCAACGTCCTGATAGAGTTGTTGCAACCGCTCCACGTTCTCGGCGCTGGTGTCCCAGTAACCCCGCCCATGCACCTCCAGCAAGGTGCCCACCATCCGGCGAAAGCTGTGGGGGTTTAACGACAACAGCCGTTGCCGCATGGCCTCGTCCTGGATAAAGGTGGCATTGGCCTCCTCGTAAATGAAATTGTCCACCTGGGCGCTGGTGGCGCTCCACCCCAGAGTGTAGTTGAGGCGCTTAGCCAACTCCCGCACTCCTTCGTAGCCGGAGGCCAACATGCCCTCATACCAGCGGGGATTCAGCAACTTGGTGCGGGAGTCCAGCCGGATGGTTTCCGCCAGGCTGCGCACCTGGGCATTGGCTGTTGTGGTGTCGGCAATGAAGCTGCTGGGGGTTTTGCCGTCGTCCCGTAACCTGCGAATCAGGTTGGTGGGGTCGGAATCGAAGTAATGACTCACGTCGGTGAGGGAGATTTCCGCAGAGTCCAGGTTCTGGAACGACACGTCCGCAGTTTTGAGTGTGGACTCGAACAGTTCCCGCTCCATGGACAGTTGACCGGGGTTCTCCCCGTTAAAGGCGAAGCTTTTGCGTGTGAGATACATGTCTTGTAGTTCGCTTTCCTCATCCCACGTGCTGTTTTCCACCGCCAGATTCACGTTGGAGGAATAGCTGCCGCTGGCATTGCTGAACACCCGGGTGGCGGCGCGGCGTAGATCGGCGCCCTGCTCCGCAGCCTGGGCCAGGGCGTGTTTCCGGACAAAGTTCATCTCCTCGGGCTCTTCCGCCTCCGCGGCCATCTTCACCGCCTGGTCCAGCAGGGCCATCTGGTTGATAAACAAGTCCCGGAAAACGCCGGAGCAATTCACCACCACGTCAATGCGGGGACGGCCCAACTCCTTCAGGGGAATAATCTCCAGCTTGTTCACGCGACCGATGGTGTCCGCCTTGGGCTGAACACCCAGAAACCAGAGAATCTGGGCCAGGGACTCACCATAGGTTTTGATGTTGTCCGTGCCCCAGAGCACGCAGGCAATGGTTTCCGGCCAGGCGCCATGGTTCTCCTGCCGCTGCCGCTGCAACAACTGATCCACCACCCGCTTGGCCGCCGCCACCGCGGCCCGGGTAGGAATCGCCTGGGGATCCAGGGCGTGCATATTCTTGCCGCTGGGCAGGACGCCGGGGTTGCGGATGGGGTCGCCGCCAGGTCCTGGGAGAATGTATTCCCCGTCCAGGCAGCGCAGCAGGCTGTCCAGTTCCTGATCGGCGCAAATCTGCCGCAAGCTGCCCTGCAGGTAGACAAACAGCTTGTCGAGGGCCTCCTGATCCACAGTGGTAAAGCCCCGGTTGATCAAGGTGCGCAACCATGGGCTCAGGCCCTGGCTACCCAGAAGCCGGTTGGGCAACTGCTCCAGTCCCGCCGCCAGGCGACGCCACCAACTGCGCTGGGTCGTCAAGTCCACGCGCCCGTCCCGCCTGGTGACCACCGCCACCATGGCGCCAATGGCGTCGCGACTGGCATCGTTAATCCGCCGCGCCAACTCCACGTCCGCCAACACACCGGCGTTGTTGCCTGCATAGATATCCTCGATGGACCGGCCCAGGTGGGCAGCCAGCAGACTGGGCAGACCCAGGATTCCCTCCTCCTCCCGGTCCAGGGCGGCAATGTTCACCAGGGTGGCCACCGCCTCCTCAGCCGTGGGGGGCTTGCCGATGGTGTGGAGACCACAGGGCAGCAGACGGCTCTCAATCTCCATGAGTTGACGGTAGACCGCGCCAACCACCCCGTCCCGGGCCTGAAGATCCGGAACGTCCCCCTCCTCGGGCAGGGCCACGTCCTGATCCAGGTTGCAGCGCCGGGCCGTTTCCACAATGGCGTTGACAATCTGCACCCCCCGGCTCCCCTCCCGCAACTGCTGATAGGAACTCACCAACTCGCTTAACTCCTTCAGCCCTTTGTAAAGACCGGCGTTTTCCGCCGGGGGGGTCAGGTAGCTGATGGTGGCCGCATAACCGCGGCGCTTGGCGATGGTGGCCTCGGAGGGATTATTGGCGGCGTAGTAGTACAGGTTGGGGATGCAGCCGATGAGACTGTCCGGATAGCAGGTGTCGCTCATGCCCATCTGCTTGCCGGGCATGAACTCCAGCGAGCCGTGGGTGCCGAAGTGCAGCACCGCATCGGCCTCCCAGATGTGCTGCAGATAGGTGTAATAGGCGGCAAAGCCGTGGTGAGGACTGGCGCTGCGGGAGTAGAGCAGACGCATGGGGTCTCCCTCATAGCCAAAGGTGGGCTGAACTCCCACAAACACATGGCCAAACTGCCGGCCATAGACCAGAAGATTCCGTCCGTCGCTGTTGAGGGCGCCGGGGGCTTTGCCCCAGTTCTCCTCCAGCCGCTCGGCATAGGGGGTGAGACGGTAGTACTCCTCGCAGCCCATGCGGTAGGCCACAGCCAACTCCGGCGCCCCCTCCATGGCCTCTGCATCCTGCAGGACCGCATCCATCAGGGCCTTGGGGTTGGGGGGCAGATCCTCCAGGTGGTAGCCCCTGGCTTGCAACTCCACCATCACTCTGTGGATGGAGTCAAACACGTTCAAATAGGCGGCCGTTCCCACGTTGCCTTTGTCAGGCGGGAAGCTGAACACGGTGATGGCCAGCTTCTTGGCCCGGCGCGGCTTGCGGCGCAGATTGGCCCAGCGAATGGCCCGCTCCGCAATGGCGTCCACCCGATCCTGCAGGGTGTGGGCCTTGCCGGTGGCGGCGTCACGACCGGAGAGCACAAGGGGTTCAATGGCCCCGTCCAGCTCGGGAATGGCAATCTGCAAGGCCACCTGCACCGGGTGCAACCCCAGGTCGCTGGCTTCCCACTCCTGAGTGGTCTGGAACACCAGCGGCAACGCAACCATGTAGGGCCGATTCAAGGCCTGCAGGGTTTCAATGGCCCGGGGATGATCCTGTCGGGCCGGGCCACCCACCAGGGCAAACCCCGTCAGGCTCACCACCGCATCAACCAGGGGCTGGCCGGGGTCGGTTGAGGAGAAGAAATAGTTGCGCACCGGCTTGGAAAAATCCAGCCCCCCACAGAAAACAGGAATGACCCGGGCGCCGCGGAACTCCAGTTCCTGCACCAACGCCACATAATGGGCATCGTCCCCCGTCACCAGGTGGCTGCGCTGTAACACCAGACCAATACAGGGGCCGTCCCCCTGGCGGCCCGAGCCATCCGCCCGCGCCGTTGTCCAGGCCATGTAGTCGTCCAGATCCTCGAACATCCGGGGGGCGAGGGGATGCCAGATGCCCTGGTCCGGGTAGAGAACAGGGTCTGCAGCCTTCATCAGGGGCTGGTCAGCCTGGGGATACACGTAACGATTGGCCAGCATCACCAGGAAATTGCGCAGGTTGTCCGGTGATCCCCCAAGCCAATACTGGAAGCTGAGCATGAACGCCCGGGCATCCTGGGCCTTGTCCACAGGCAGGTACTTCAGCACCGTGGGCAAGATGTTCAGCAGCTTGAGCATGTCGTCTTGAAAGCTGGCGCCGCCAGCCGCCTTGCGCCGCTTCATGAAGCCGGCAATGGCGCTCTTGCCCTGGCCAAGCTGGGCCATGGAAAAGCTGCCCAGCTTATTGAGCCGCATCACCTCCGGCATGGAGGGAAACACCACCGCCGCCTTGAGCCGATGCCGGTGGGGCTCCACCGCCGCCACCACCTTGCTGGCCAGATCTTCAATAAAGATCAGAGAGGCAATAAACACGTCCGCCGCCGCCACGTCCCCGCAAAAGGCGTCGTAGTTCTCCTGATCCCGCAGTTCTTCAATCAGGTAGCCGCTCAACTCCACGGCCAACTGGCCGGGCTCCTGGTTCAGGGTGGTGGCTGCGCTGGTGAGAGCGCTCTGGTACTGGGGCTCCAGCACCACGTAGACCACCTTCAGCAAGCGGCGTCCATTGATTTCAGCAGGCGTAACCCGGCGAATGGTGGAGCGAACCTGGGTGAACATCGGGCCAAGCGAGATGGAGGTAGTCTGACAGAAAGGCAGCCGGAAGGGGAACGGCAGCAATCATTGGGGACTCCTGCCGGAGCTTCGGCATGGAAGCTGCTCCTCTCCGTGGTTATGGACCTGACCCTAGAAGACGCCGCTACCCAGGCCGTGAAGGATAGAAGCAGCGCCATGGCCAATGCCAACTGCGCCATGCCCCAACGCCCGCGCTCCACTCCCTAACCCGTGGCCAACAAAGGAAGCGCCATGGGTAATGCCGTGGCCAATGCCAACTGCGCCATGCCCCAACGCCCGCGCTCCACCACTTAAGCCGTGACCAATAAAGGAGGCCCCATGGGCAATGCCGTGACCGATGCCAACTGCGCCATGCCCCAACGCCCGCGCTCCACCACCCAACCCATGACCAATAAAGGAAGCGCCGTGGGCAATGCCATGACCAATGCCAGCCGTACCATGCCCCAGCGCCCGTGCTCCACCACTTAAGCC
>NZ_JENA01000009.1 GCF_000586015.1 Candidatus Synechococcus spongiarum SH4
AGGCGCCAGCGCTGGCGACGGGTGAGGGTACGGCTTTGCAGGCGCAGTTCGCCCCGTCCCCGCAACACCACCACGTCCCCCACCTGCAACTCGGTGTGGGGACGCAACACGGTGCGGCCGTTGAGGCGCACCCGGCCGGCGCCGATGGCGGCCGCCATGCGGGCCCGGGACAGGCCCAGCCCTGCCGAAGCGACGGCATCCAGCCGGCAGGAGGCTTCCACGGTGGTGACGGTGCGGGGCTGGCGGGGTTGATGGCGCAGGTGGTCCCAGGGCACGGCGCCGGCTTCCACCACCACTGTGCGCACCTGCAGGGAACGTCCGTCCAGGGCAGCGGCGCAGGCTGGCGTGGCGATGAGTTGGGCGCCGTTTTCCCCCAGGAGGATCACGTCCCCCCACTCCCGGGGATCAACGCCTGTTGTCAGCAGGGCCGCTTCAAAATCCTCCAGTTCGGCGGGATCAAAGAGGAAGTTGCCCTTCAACGCCACCAGGGCAAAGTCCATGGACACGTCACCGAGGGGCAGCTCTTCCCGGGCCAGGAGCAGCCGCTGCCGTTCGGCGGGGGTGATGCCGCCGTAACCACGCCAGTGCAGGCCACTGCGCTGCTGCAACACGGGCTCCACAGCAAAGCGCTCCTCGGGATCCAGAAACCCCGTTGGCTCCGGCCGCCAGTTGCGCAGGGCCGCCTCAGCCACCGCCAACACATGGTCCAGGGCTGCGGCTGGAGCCATCAGAGGGCCACCACCGCCTGGGGACGCACCCGCTGGAGCGCCTTCCACGGCAGATCCTGTCCTGCCCTTGATTCCACCACCAGCAACCAGCAGCCTTCTTCGCTACGGTTGCGAAGCTGACGCAGGCGGTCTTCATTGCCGCCGTCCACGCCGGAACTGGCCGCGAAGCTGCCCAGAAAGCCGGCGATCATCCCCAGCAGGCCGCCAATCAGGCGATTGCCCCAGGGGCCGGCAAAGGCAAACGTGTCCAGATTGGTCATGACGGTGAAGGTCACCCCGGCAAAGAAACCGAAGGGCGCCAGCCAGAAGGCCATGGTTTGCTGCAGCCGTTGTTGGCTCAATTGAGGATTGAGCGCCTCCACCTGGACGAACGGGGTTTCCCCTGGTCCCACCGCCTGAAGGCGGGCCAGGGGCGTGGCGAGTTGCGCCAACTGCTGGCGGAGGGTACACAGGTCCTGATGGCGATCAAGCACCACAACAGCAATGGCCATGGGTGGAGGGGGACAACCAGTCACTACACTGCACCAACGGCACTGTCGCAGGGCGCATGACAAAAGTTCTGGTCTCCGATCCCATTGACCAAGCTGGAATTGACATCCTCTCCCAGGTGGCCCATGTGGATGTGCGCACGGGGCTGTCGGAGGAGGAGTTGCTGGGCGCCATAACGGACTATGACGCATTGATGGTCCGCTCCGGCACCCGGGTGACCGCAGCGGTCATTGATGCCGCTCCCCATCTCAAGATCATTGGCCGGGCCGGTGTTGGCGTGGACAACGTTGATGTGACGGCCGCCACCCGCCGCGGTGTGCTGGTGGTCAACTCTCCCGAGGGCAACACCATCGCCGCCGCTGAACATGCCCTGGCCATGATGCTGGCGCTCACCCGCAACATCCCCCAGGCCCATGCCAGCACCATGGCCGGGCGCTGGGACCGCAAACGGTACCTGGGCAACGAACTTTACAAAAAAAATCTCGGGGTGGTGGGCCTGGGCAAAATTGGCGCCCACGTGGCCAGAATTGCCCAGGCCCTGGGCATGGTGGTGCTGGCCCATGACCCCTTCATCTCCAATGCCCGGGCGCAAAAGCTGCAGGTGCGCTTGGTGGAACTGGACGCTCTGTTTGAAGAGGCGGACTACATCACCTTGCACATTCCCCGCACCAACGAGACGGTCAATCTGGTGGGAGACAGGTTGTTGCAGCGCATGAAGCCCACAGCGCGCCTCATCAACTGTGCCCGGGGCGGCGTGGTGGACGAGACGGCTCTGGCGGATGCGCTGTGCAACAACACCATTGCCGGCGCCGCCATTGATGTTTATGCCAGTGAACCCCTCCCGGCCGGGAGCCCCCTGCGCTCCATCCGGGGCAACCTCATCCTCACCCCCCACCTTGGCGCCTCCACCGCCGAGGCCCAGGCCAGCGTGGCCATTGACGTGGCTGAACAGATCCGCGACGTTCTACTGGGACTCCCTGCCCGCAGCGCCGTGAACATCCCGGGTCTGAGTCCCGATCTGATGGAGAAGTTGCGGGCGCACCTGAGCCTGGCCGAGCATCTGGGCCATTGCATCAGCCAACTGGCCGGAGGCAACGTGCAGGAGTTGGAAGTGCGCATGCAGGGGGAGTTGGCTGCTCAACCGAGCCAGCCCCTGGTCACCGCCTCCCTCAAAGGGCTGTTGAGTTCGGCGCTGGGGGAGCGGATCAACTACGTCAATGCCGGTCTGGAGGCCAGAAGTCGCGGCATCAAGGTTCTGGAGGTGAAGGATGAAGCCTCCCGGGACTACAGCGGCGGATCCCTTCAACTCATCTGTCGGAGCAGTTCGGGCCTTCACCAGCTCACAGGGGCTGTTTTTGCCGGGGATGAACTGCGCATTACCAGTGTGGATTCCTTCCCCATCAGCGTGCCCCCCAGCAACCACATGCTCTTTACCCGTCACCGGGATATGCCCGGCATTATCGGCCGGCTGGGATCCCTGCTGGGGCGGCACAACGTGAACATCGCCAGCATGCAGGTGGGTCGCCGCATCATGCGGGGGGATGCGGTGATGGTGTTGAGTGTGGATGATCCGATTCCGGAAACTCTGCTGGACGACATCACCAGCATTGAGGGCATTCGCGAGGCCCATGCCGTCAGCCTCTAGCCGGGCCGACGGTCTGTGGAGGCTGGCGTGGACCTGCAGCCCTGTGGTGGAGGACTCTCTGCTCTGGCGGTTGGAGCAGGTGGGAATTCACCACACCGCCACGGTGCGTGAGCCCCACAGGGGGGAGGTTGTCACAGTATTGGCCTGGGCGGATCGCCAGGCATGGTCGGAACAGCAGGTGCGCCAACTGGCGGTGTCCCTCGCCACCCTGGCGGCGGTCTTCCAGGCTCCTGCGCCCCGATTCTCCCTTGCCCGGCAGACATGGGAAGAGTGGTCCAGCAGTTGGAAGCGGCACTGGCGGCCGGATCCCGTTGGCAACGCCTTGCTGGTGCTGCCGGCCTGGCTGGACTGCCCCCCTGAGCAGCGCCATCGTCGGGTCCTGCGACTTGACCCGGGCCGCGCCTTCGGCACGGGGGAACATCCCAGCACCCGCCTCTGCATGGAAGCGCTGGAGGGCCACCAGGGAGTTGTGAAGGATGCGCTGGTGGTGGACCTGGGCTGTGGCAGCGGTATTCTCGGCATCACGGCTCTGGCCCTGGGGGCGGCCCGGGTGGCGGCCAGCGACGTGGACCCCATGGCCGTTTCCACAAGCCGGGAGAACGGCGCCCTCAATGGCCATGGTCCTGAACGGTTGCAGGTGGTCCATGGTTCCAGTAAGGCGTTGCTCCCGTGGGTGGGGTTCGGGGCGGATGTGCTGCTGTGCAACATCCTCGCGCCCGTGATCATGGAGTTGGCGCCCGACTTTGCCCAACTACTGAAGACCACGGGGGGACAGGGTTGGCTCAGTGGGTTGCTGATCAGCCAGGCTGATGCTGTGCAGAAGCGCCTGGCGGACCTGGGCTGGAGAACAGAACTGGCAGACACCTGTCAGAACTGGGCATTGCTGGCCTTCACAGCTTGGTCCTGATCCTGGGCCTGCCCCTGAAACCCCATCTCTGTCAGCCTGGGGCAATAAGTAGCACTTATCAGCCATGAATGCATCGATTGATCTTGCTAGAGATTCGCCCCGAGGGTGTGAGGTTGGTCACAAGTGGGTGTAAAAGTGTGTCGTCCCGCAGGACCGGGCTTTGCCAGGCTCTGCTCTACATCCTGAATTCATGGCTTCCTACAAGGTCACCTTCATCAACGAAAGCGAAGGTCTGAACGAGACCATTGACGTCTCGGACGACCAATACATCCTTGATGCGGCGGAGGAAGCAGGACTGGATCTGCCCTACTCCTGCCGTGCCGGCGCTTGCTCCACCTGTGCCGGCAAGCTCACCAGCGGCACCGTCGACCAGTCGGACCAGAGCTTTCTGGATGACGACCAGATTGAGGCAGGCTTTGTGCTCACCTGTGTGGCTTATCCCACCTCCGATTGCGTCATTACCACCCACGCCGAGGAGGACCTCTACTAAACCTTCTCCACAGTCTTCCGCCCTCCCCCACCCGCATTGCCGGCGGGTGGCGCTCCCCGCCTCGATCACTGCGATGGGACCAACCCGTGCCCTGCTCGCCCACCGCAGTCAGCACCCCAGCCCTGGTGGTCAGTACAGCTTCCAGGTGCTGGGGCCTTGCTGTCGCCTGTTTGACCGGGAAGAGTTGCCCTGGCCCTGCTGTCGGCTGCAGTGGCGCAGCAAGGAGCCCAGTTGGCGGCGGATTGGGCGCCGCTTTGTGCCTGATCTGTCCTGCAAGCGCAGCCCCAGCTATGCCGTTGAGCTGCTCCAGCCTGATCTACGTCCCACCAAAACCGTTCTCACCTTGTTTGCGGAGCGACTCAGCCCGGAGTTGCAGGAGTGGTGGTACAGCAAGCCCTCCCCTCGTCACCCCGATGGGGTTGCAGCATCCAACCCTCCCGCGCAGAACATCCGAACATCAGAAGGACCCGCGGCTGACCTGACGGTCAACCATGGGTCCCTCTTCAGCGTTAAGTCCCAGGGGGATGGGAAGCAGCGGATGGTTCAGAAATAGATCTTGCCGCCGCCCCAGGAATCCCCCTGCACTTTGGGGGCCACGAGGATGTAGCCGGCAATGAGGCGCAGGTCGTCGTCCGAGAGATCACGCATCTTTGGAAAGATGTCGCTGCTGCGCAGGCTGGGATGCAGATCGGCGATGGAGTACTCCCCGTCATAGGAGGTGGGGTCGTTGAGGTAGTCCACCAAGCTCTCAATGGAGTTGCGGGGCGGCGTCGCAAGGGAGAGGGTCTCCGGATCCAGCCCGACGTTGTGGTTGGTCTTGGTGATGCCGCTGGCGTGGCAGCTTCCGCAACTCTGGTTGAACGTGGCCTTGCCCGACTTGACCTCAGCTTCCGTCAGAAGCGTTGTGTCCCCTTGGGCGTTCTGAAGAACCGTCAACGTATCCGCATTCCAGTTGGCCCCATGGGCGGCAGCGGGATTGCCCAGCATTGCCAGGGGCAGCAAGAACACCGCCAAGAGCGCGCCGCAGCGCCTGGCCATGGAGCCCAGTCCAGTGGTGAGGCGGTGCAAAAAGCTGTTCATCGGTGGGTGATGCTGATAGGCCACAATTCCTTGTATCACGCAATTCAGCCTCCTTGCCCCCATCAGCTTTAACTCGTCAGAGAGTGTTGCGGAAACGGTTCAGGGCGGGGTCGTTCCAGGCCTGACTCGTCTGATTTGGACGCCAATTCCAGAGTAAGGAAGTCTTTAGCCATGACGGTGGCGGGGAAAATGGCCCGGGCCTCCGCCAGCAGGTCATCGGGGCCGATGGCCTGGCCCGGCATGTAACGGGGGCTGAAATGGGTCAACGCCAACCGGCCCACCCCTGCAGCCAGGGCCACCTGCGCCGCCATGGTGGTGGTGGAATGGAGCCGCTGCAGGGCCATTTCCCCATCCCGATGCGCAAACGTGGCCTCATGGACCAGCAGGTCCGCCCCCCGGGCCAGGTCCACAGCCGCGTCACAGAACACCGTATCGGTGGCATACACCAGGCTCACCCCCAGCCGGGGCGGGCCGCAAAGGCTGGACCCTGCAATGGTGCGGCCACCCACGGAAACGGTTTCCCCCTTCTTGAGGCGGCCGTAGAGGGGGCCTGGGGGAATGCCCAGGGCCCTGGCCTTCTCCACGTCGAACCGCCCCGCCCGGGGCTTCTGCCCGATGCGGAACCCGCTGGCCGGGATGCGGTGCCGGAGCGGGCGGGAGTCCACAACCAGATCATCATCCTCGAAAAGAACATGGCCTTCCGGGGGAGGGACGTTGACGTGAAAGCGCAGCGGATAACTCAGGCGGGTGGAAGAGAACCGCAGGGCCGACTCCACAAAGTTTTGCAAGGGGGGGGGTCCATACAGGTCCAGACCCGTTGATGCGCCCGCCATGCCCAGACTGGCCAACAGCCCCGGCAAGCCAAAGACGTGGTCCCCGTGCATGTGGGTGATGAAGATGCGCCGCAGTTGGGATACCCGCAGGGGACTGCGCAGCAGTTGATGCTGGGTGGCCTCGCCACAATCCAGCAACCAGAGCTCACTGCGCTGGGGAAGGCGGACCGCCAGAGACGACACGTTGCGCTGACGGGTTGGCACGCCGGAACTGGTGCCCAGGAAGGTGACCTGCAACGATGGGAACGGGGAATGAACCCATTGTGCGCTGGCCGGCTACACTGGAGCCATGACCAGACAGTATTCGGCCAGGGATCTCTCCCGTCGCATGGAGTTGCTGATCTCCAATGCGTCCAACCGCTACCTCACCACGGCGCGGATTGCCTTCCGCGCCAAGCAGCGCCACTTTGACGATTTTGAGGGGCTGCTGGAAGAAAGCGACATCAAACCCGTGCAGCGGGCCATCATTGAACTCTCCGACGAACAACTCACCCCGGAGTTGCTGGCCTGATCTTCCGCCCCTCCAACGGGAAGGGGATGGCTGGCGCCTGGCCGTGGATCCTGCCAGGCCCTTTGTGGCTCTGGTGGGGGGCGAGGGCTGGGCCTGTGAGCTACGGGCCGCCGAGCTTCAGGCCCTCTGCCATGGCGTGGCGGTGCTGGTGCATCAACACAGCGTCATGGCGGAGCAGTTGATGGCGGAAGAATCCATCACCATCAACCATGAATCCCGTGGTTTGTGGCTGGAGTTGTGTGGCACGGCAGCCTCCTGGTCCCTGCGCTTTCTCCTGGAACCGGAAGCTGATCGCGGCTGTGAAGGGGTCTGGTCGGCCCAGGCCAGTCCCCAGTTGGCCCTGGCGCTGCAGCAACTGGAGTACTCCGGGCCACTGCAGGCTTGACGGGCCAGTTCCCATGACGGGGGCGCAGTCCAGTGTGGTGAATGGGTAATGTTGAGGCAACGGAGCCTCGCAACAGGCGCCGTTCAGCAGGAAGATGGAGATCCCTGCCCCTGTCGCCGTGGATCTTGCCGCCATTCGCGCCGCCCTCTGTGGCCCCGACCACGGCAAGCGGTTGCAAGCGCTGGTGGCGCTGCGGCGCCACAGCACCGCTGATGCAGAGCCCATCCTGCTGACGGCGCTGGGGAGCGACACGTTCATCATTCGCTCCTTTGCCTGCATGGGCCTAGGGCAGAAGCGCACGGAGGCCGGTTTTCATGCCCTCCTGGAGCGGGCGCGGCAGGACAAGGATCCCAACGTGCGGGCAGAGGCCGCCAGCGCCCTGAGCTGGTTCGGCTTTGAGCGCTGCACTTCCCTTCTGCTGCAACTGTTTGCCCAGGATGATCACTGGCTGGTGCGCCACAGCATTCTTGCGGCGTTGGCCGAGTGCGGAGATCCCGGCGTGCAGTTGCAAGTGGCGCGTCAGGGTCTTGAGGGGGACGACGATACGGTGCGCTGCAGTGCGTTGGAGTTGCTGGGGGCGCTGGTGGGCTCCCCCCTTGCGGGGGAGGCGGAAACCCTGCTGCTGGCCGCCACCCATGAAGACAACCCCTGGGTGATCCGCCGCACGGCAGCCCGCACCCTGGGGAACTTTCCCGGAGAAGCGGCCCGCCGCCGTCGCCTGGAACTGCGCCGGGATCCCGACTATCGGGTTGTGGCTGCAACCATGGAATCCGCACTCAAACTGGACAGTGGCCCACAGTCGGAATTTTCGGCCTAGATTTCCAGCATCACTAGGGGTGCCGTCACCACGTGACGGCTGAGATCACACCCTCCGAACCTGACGCGGTTTGTACCGCCGTAGGGAAGTGAGCCTGTCGTGATCCTGGCTTCTGGTGCGCTCTTTGCAGGATTTCCGATGCGCAGCACATGGGTGGCCGCCCGCAAAGGCCAGGGCAACGTAACCCAGATGCACCATGCCCGTCAGGGTCTGCTGACGGAAGAAATGGACCACGTGGCCCAACGGGAGAACCTCCCCCCTTCCCTGGTGATGGAAGAAGTGGCCCGGGGGCGAATGATCATTCCCGCCAATATCAACCACGTCAACCTGGAGCCCATGGGGATCGGCATTGCGGCCCGTTGCAAGGTCAATGCCAACATTGGCGCCTCTCCCACCACCTCGGACGTGGGGCAGGAGGTGGAGAAGCTGAACCTGGCGGTGCGGTACGGGGCTGACACCGTGATGGATCTCTCCACCGGCGGCGTCAATCTGGACGAGGCCCGCACAGCCATCATCCAGGCGTCACCCGTGCCCATTGGCACCGTGCCCGTGTATCAGGCACTGGAAAGTGTCCATGGATCGGTCAGGAAGCTGGATGAAGACGATTTTCTCCACATTATCGAGAAACATTGCCAGCAGGGGGTGGATTATCAGACAATCCATGCCGGCCTCCTCATCGAGCACCTGCCCAAAGTGCGGGGGCGTATTACCGGGATTGTGAGCCGCGGGGGCGGCATTCTGGCCCAGTGGATGCTGTACCACCACCGTCAAAATCCCCTCTACACAAGGTTTGACGACATTTGCGAGATTTTCAAACGCTACGACTGCAGTTTCTCCCTGGGGGATTCACTGCGCCCCGGCTGTCAACACGACGCTTCCGATGAAGCCCAGTTGGCGGAACTGCACACCTTGGGAGAGTTGACGCGGCGCGCCTGGGACCATGACGTTCAGGTGATGGTGGAGGGTCCGGGTCATGTGCCCATGGACCAGATCGAATTCAACGTGCGCAAGCAGATGGAAGAGTGCTCCGAAGCCCCCTTCTACGTGCTGGGACCCTTGGTAACCGACATTGCTCCCGGCTATGACCACATCACCTCGGCCATTGGCGCGGCGCTGGCGGGGTGGCATGGAACAGCCATGCTGTGTTACGTGACCCCCAAGGAGCACCTGGGGCTCCCCAACGCTGAAGACGTGCGGGAAGGGCTGATTGCCTACAAAATTGCCGCCCACGCCGCAGACATTGCCCGCCATCGTCCCGGGGCTCGGGATCGCGATGACGAGTTGAGCCGGGCTCGATACGCCTTTGACTGGAACCGTCAGTTTGAACTCTCCCTGGATCCGGAGCGGGCCCGGTCCTATCACGATGAAACCCTCCCGGCCGATATCTATAAACAGGCGGAGTTCTGCTCCATGTGCGGCCCCAAACACTGCCCCATGCAAACCAAGATCACCGACGAGGACGTTGCCGCCCTGGAGCAGGCGCTGGCCAAGGATCAGGCCAAGACCGGCTGACGATCCCCAGGCCCGCTGATCCATGAACCCAAAAAAGCTCCCCGCTGGGGGAGCTTTCGGCAACGGCGGACAACGGGTCAGCCGAGGGAAACTGACGGTTCGTGCAGGTCAACGCGGCGACGGTAGGCCAGTTCCTTGGCGCGACGGGCGGCCTCCTCCCGGAGCCGCTGCAGATAGTGAACGGTGATGATGGACATGGGATTGCACCTCCAGGTTGTGTGGGACGTGGTGCGTTGCTTCGGGTCGAAGAACCCTACTTCCGCCTGAGCATCAGGTCAACGAGAATCAAACAGTAGCAGTTGCTACAGAATTTCGACAAGTAGTATGGCTTTTTATGAAGGAGGATCTTCTCCCGGGGTGGTTGAGTTGATTCGGTGTGGATTGGTTTAGCCTCACCACCTGACCTTAATAGACTCGGCACCAGACATGATGGGCACTCCACTGGCTCCTTCCGGATTTCGTTCTTCCCGCGCCTTGACAACTCCCTCCCTGCGGGAACAGGGCTTGACTGTGGGGGAACTGGTGCTGATTGTGCTGGTTGCGCTGGTTGCCGTGGGGGGAGCCTGGCTCTTTCTGGGCAGTCAGCAACCAACCCCCTCCGATGAAGCCACTGTGCAGCCTTCAAACCTGAATCAACCCTACTGACCACAGACTGCCCAGGGATACAAGCCTCGTCCTTCAGGGTGGAGAGGTCAGGGAGAGGAGCAGGTCAAAAGGGGCTCAGCATTGAACCTTCCCCATCCCGGCGGACGCTGATGCACTGGGCGTCACGGCGCCAGGCGCCAATGAAGCGATCCAGGTGCGTTGTGCTCAGCAGGCATTGCTGCTGCTGGCCAATGGCCTCCAGAAGCAGCAGTTGGCGGTCCGGGTCCAGTTCCGCCAACACATCATCCAGCAGCAGCACCGGCGCCTCCCCACTCACTTGGGCCACCAGGGCCGCCTCGGCCATCTTCAATGCCAGCACCATGCAGCGCTGTTGGCCGGCTGATCCATAGCGACGGGCCGCCTGTCCGTTGAGTTGCAGCGCCACTTCATCCCGTTGGGGTCCGACACGGCAACTTCCCAGACGCAGTTCCACAGCCCGCTGGTGGACCAATTGCTGCTGCAGCGCCCCTTGCCAGGCCAGCAACGTACGGTTCCCCTGATCCGGGGCAGGTCCTGGGGGCAGGTCCGTGCCGGGGCGATAGAGGAGGCTCAGGATTTCCTGCCCGCCGCTCAGCCGCTTCTGCCAACTCCGGGCCAGGGGATCGAGCCGCACCAGTGCCCGTTGGCGGCGCCGATGAAGACGTGCCCCCAGATTGGCCATCTGCTGGTCATAGGCATCCAGAAGGGCCGTCAGGTGATGATGGGGGGAGGCTTCCCCATGGCGGCGCAGCAGGCTGGAGCGCTGCCGCAGCAATCTGCCGTAACGGGAGAGCAGATCCCCGTAGGCGGGTTCCAACTGCAACACCACCCGATCCAGCCACTGGCGGCGGAGCACGGGCTCACCACGCACCAGGGCCAGATCCAGGGAACTGAAGCACACACAACGGAACGCCCCCAGAAGATCCAGTTGACGGGATAGAGGGTGTTGGTTGCGCAACCCCTGACGCCCCCCCGCTGGCGCAGATGCAACCCGATGTGCTCCAGCCCGTCGGCGCCGATCCAGCCATGGATCCAGCCGTCGGTCTGATCCGACTGGATCAGGTCCCCGTCGCTGGCGGTGCGATGAGAGCGCAGATTGCCCAGCAACTCCACAGCCTCCAGCAGGTTGGACTTACCTGCTCCGTTGGCGCCAACAACAATGACCCGGCTGGCCTCCACCTGCAGGGACGCCTTGTGGTAGCTGCGAAAATGCTGGAGCTCCAGCCTGGATAGGGGGGGCATGGTGGATTACAATGATGCCCATGGGCATGTAGCTCAGTTGGATAGAGCGTCAGATTCCGGTTCTGAAAGCCGAGGGTTCGAATCCTTCCATGCCCGCTTCCCCGGTTGTTCCACAGCCTCTGGCTTCACGGCATTCTCACGGCCTGAGTTGAAGGGCCATGGCGCGAATCCCCTTGGGGGATTCCAGGAAGCCGAAGCGCTCCAGTTCCGGCACGTCCTCCGCCCCGGCCATCATGGAAACACTGCATCCCGCCAGATCACGGCGCAGCCTCAGCAGCATGGCTCCCATGAGGAGGTGAATGTAGCGGCCCCTGGGCTGAATGTCCCCAAGGACGCACAGATCCCAGAGATTCACGTTCAAGGATCGGTCGCTGGTGGCCCGCACCAGACCCGCCAACTGGTGGCCCGCACCGTCAGGGGCGGGACGCCAAAGACTGACCAGAAGCTCGCTGCGCTGCAACGCCAAGTCCACCCGCTCAACGGTGCGCTCCGGTTGACCGCAGGCCTGGAGCAGTCGATTCACGGCTGCGGCATCAGGGCGGTCCGGATCCTGCAACACCAGCCAGCCTTGGGGAAGCGTCACTGCCGGACGTGGTATGGCCATCTCTCCTCAGCCTGTGTTGCGCATCCCCGCAGCGATGCCGTTGATGGTGAGCAAGGCGCCCCGCAGCAATTCGCTGCGGCTGTAGGTGCGCTCCTGCTCCTGCTCCTCCCGCAACGGGGGCTGCCGCACCTGTTCCCGTAGCCGACGCAGCAACGCCACCTGGATGAAGCCCAATCGGCACGATGGTGCAGTTTCTCAGTTCCACCGACAGCTTAAGGCCCGGATCCTCCGCCAGCAGTTCCCCATGGCCGGTGATTTTCAGCACCAGGGAGCGGGTGAGTTCATACTCCTGGCGAATGCGGGCAAAAATGGCCTCAAAGGCGTCCCGGTATTTTTCCCTGCTGAGGGACTTCATATAGTGCTCCGCAAGCTGCAGGTCCACCTTGGCCAACGTCATTTCCACGTTGGAAACAAGGGTGCGCAGGAAGGGCCAGCGGCCGTAGAGTTCACGGAGCACGTCCAATTGTTCAGGGTTGTCCTGCAACTCCTGGTTGAGGGCAAAACCCACCCCATACCAACTGGGTAGCAGGAAGCGGCTCTGGGTCCAGCCAAACACCCAGGGAATGGCCCGCAGGCCGGAGAGATCCTTGGCGCCGCCACGGCGCCGGGCGGGACGGGAGGAAATTTGCAGCATGGAAATCTCCTCGATGGGTGTCACCTGCTGGAAGAAAAGCACCAGGTTGGGATCGTCATGGACCAGAGCCCGGTAGTGGCTGCGGGAGCGCCGGGCCAGGCGGCTCATCAACTCGCTCCACTCCCGATGCTCCCCCAGACGAGACCCCAGCAGGCTGTTCTGGATCACGGCGGAGGTGACGGTTTCCAGGTTGTAGAGCGCCAACTCCGGCAAGGCGTACTTGGATGCCAGCACCTCCCCCTGCTCGGTGATCTTGATGCGTCCCTCCAGGGTGCCTCCAGGCTGGGCCAGGATGGCCTGGTAGGCGGGGCCGCCGCCCCGACCCACGGAGCCGCCCCGACCGTGGAAGAGCCTCAGGCGAATGTCATGGCTCCGGGCCAGCACCGCCAGAGCTTGCTGGGCGCGATAAATTTCCCAGTTGCTGGAGAGGAACCCGGAGTCCTTGTTGCTATCGGAGTAGCCCAGCATGATTTCCTGCAACAGGGCGTTCTCTTCCGCCCCTCGGCCACAGCGCTCCAGCAGCTCCCGATAGGTGGTCGTGCTGAAGAGACGCTCCATGACTCGCGGGGCCCGTTGCAGATCTTCGACGGTCTCGAACAGGGGGATCACCAGGAGCGATGCCTGACTGTCCGGGGCGCTCACCAGCCCGGCTTCCTTGGCCAGCACCATCACCTCCAACACGTCGGAGACGCTGGCGCACATGGAGATGATATAGGTGCGACACGTGCGCTCGCCAAACTCCAACTGAAGGCGTTTGAGCATACGGAACACGTCAAGTGTTTCCCGGGTGCTGTCCTTCCAGGCCACTGCGGCTGGCACCAGGGGCCGCCGGGTCTGCAACTCCGCCAGCAACCATTGCACCCGGGCCTCCTCGTCCATGGCGTTGTAGGCCGGTAGTTGCAAAAAGCGGGTGATCTCGTCGAGGGCATCGCTGTGGCGGCTGCTCTCCTGCCGTAGATCAAGGGCCGCCAGGGAAAAGCCGAAACTGCTCACCTGGGTCAGCAAGGACTCCAGACCCGTGTTCCTCAAGCCGGTCTGGAGAAGGCTCTTCTGCAGGAGCTCCAGGTCCTGGCGGAAATCCAGATAGGAGCCATAGTG
This sequence comes from Candidatus Synechococcus spongiarum SH4, assembly GCF_000586015.1. Lineage (GTDB taxonomy): Bacteria > Cyanobacteriota > Cyanobacteriia > PCC-6307 > Cyanobiaceae > Synechococcus_B > Synechococcus_B spongiarum_F. The sequence goes on from NZ_JENA01000009.1 coordinate 13,600, forward strand.
AAGCGGGCCGGCCAGATCCTGGCCCAGGGGTGCATTGCTGGTGATGTCCTTGGCGCGGGGCTGGGGCAGGGGGGAATCCCAACCCGCTTTGTTCAGCGCCTTGTTGCGGGCGTGGGTGCGGTGAAGCCGCTCCAGGATGTAACTGAGTTTGAGCCGGTAGGGTTCCAGGCGGTACCGGGCCGCCAGCCGTTCATAGACGGCCGGGAAGCACAGCCGATCCAACTCCAGGGACTCCAGCAGGTCGCTGCTCACCTGACTCCACTGCATGGAGAGGGACAACTCCGTGCGCAGGGTCTCCACCCCGCCGAGATAGCGCTCCAGCATGAGCTGGCGCTGGTAGCAGGCGGTTCTCCAGGTCACGTCCGGCGTGACGGAGGGGTTGCCGTCCCGGTCGGCCCCCACCCAGGAGCCGAAGGTGATCACCGCCTCACTGCGCAGTTGCACATCCGGGTAGCTGCGGTGCAGAACCCGCCGCAAGCGCCCGTTAAGCTGGGGCAGCACGTCAAAGAGAACCTCCTGAAAGTAGAGGAGGGCATAGTCCACTTCGTCCAGCACGGAGGGTTTGAACTGGTGGAGTTCGTCGGTACACCACCAGAGGCGAATCTCCTGCTCCAACTGGCGGCGGATCATTTCCTGATCCTCCACACGACCAGCCTCATCCAGCTGCTCGTACCGCGTGAGCAGATCCGCGACCCGCCGCTGCTTATGACGCACGGTATGACGCACGATCTCCGTGGGATGGGCTGTAAACACCAGGCGGATATCCATCCTGCTGAGCAGCGTCTCCAGTTGGCCCGGCGGCACGTTGAGGCACCGCAGCCGCCGAAACAACGTGCGCAGGGGAATGGGGGCCGAACCGAGGGGCAGTGGCGGCGCGAAGGGATTCTCCACAACCGGACCCTTTGCGTAGGCCGCCTGGACGGAGGAGCGATAGCGATCTTCCTCGATCTGCTGCTCAACGATGTTGACCAACTGGAAATACAAGGAGAACGCCCGGGCGGCGATGATGGCCTCACTCAGGTCCATCGTGCGCACCAGCTCGATGATGGCATCCCCGCTACCGGCCTCGAAGCAAAGCTGCTTGAGGTGTGTCAGCCGGGACGCCACAGCTTGGTCACACTCATGGTTGAGCACGGTGTGCCAAAGCTCTTCAATGAGACCCAGCCGTTCCTGAAGCAGCCGCGGCGTGTCCAGCCTCATCCCGGTAACGCCCTTGTCCGCATTGGGGAGGTCGGTGTAAGAGGTGTGAAGCGCCTGGATCATGGTGCAGCAAGGGAGGTGGTCGGCGCAAAAGAGGCTGTGACGGGACACCCGTCACCCAGCCGTTGATGAAGCTCATGCTCACGGCACTCCAGGGCCACCGCCTCTCGCCCGACAATGGCGCGGATGGACTCCCCTTCCCCATGGGCGCGCAGCCAGCGCATGGAGCGGTTCCCGTGTCTCAGAATACTGTGCAGGGGCCGGAGCCAGCCCTCCAGACCCAGAGACTCCGCCAGACCTTGCACGTCCTGGAGAGACTGGCGCAGCCACTGGGCAGCCGTCAGCCCATGGCCGTCCCGCCAGTGGTGCAGCCGGGCCGCGAGGGACTGGCGAGATGCGGCCTGGTCGTTGCTGTCCGCCAACGCCGCCAGGGCATCGACATCCATGGTGCTGGCCCACAGTGGATCCTGGCGCCCGGGGTCCGCCAACAACTGCAGCAGTCGCAACTCGCAAAAGCTGGCCACAGCCAGCAAGTCCAGAGGATCGTCCAGCAGGTCGCAGATGCGCACCTCAACGCGATCAATCTCGTAGGGGCGCCGCCGGCCGTTGGGCCGCACCGAGCACCACAGGTGACGCACGTTGTGCATGGCGCCAAGCTGCAACTGCTCCTCCATCCAGCGGATGTAGTGGTTATGGCCGAGGAAGAGGGGAATCCAGGGGGGCGTAACGGGGAACTGACGCCAGCGTTGGGAGTGGGCCCCCGTCACCCGACCATCCAGAAACGGGGAGCAGGCGCTGAGGGCAAGCAGCAGGGCCCCTTCGCAGCGCATGAGCCGACAAGCCGCCATGAGGCGTTCCGGATCGGCAATGCCGAAATTCAGATGAACACTGGCGGTGGCCACCCGGGTGCCGTAGGCCCGCTCGATCAGGCTGTGGTAGGGGTTGGCGGGGTCGGACCGCTCGAAGCGACGGCTATCCCCCAGGCTGAGGCAACTGCCGGGCACCAGGGTGAGATCCCGGCGCTGCAGCCAAGCCCGCAAGGTGCGCCGGGGTTCCAGCAACTGCCGCAACTGCTGGTGGTAGTCCGCGGCGGGGGCTGTGGCGTATTCCAGGTTGCGGCGATCCGGCTCCACCATGAAGCCGGGCAACGCCCGGGCCACGTCGTCGGCACACCCCACAATGGCGCCGTCGGATCGCCCGGTGAACATCTCCACCTCAAAGCCCTTCAGCAGCAGGGGGGCTGTCATGGGTGGTCCACCTCCAGGCAGGTGATGGCCCGCAGCATTCCACGGGCCTTGTTCATGGTCTCCTCGTATTCCAGGGCGGGTTGAGACTCGCAGACCACCCCCGCACCCGCTTGAACGGCAATGCGCCACCGGCCTGACGCTTCGGGTCTGGCCAGGATGGTGCGGATGGTGATGGCCATATTGACGGCGCCCTGCAAGTCCATGGAGCCGTAGACACCGGAATAGGGTCCACGGCGATCCGGCTCCAACTCGTGAATCAACTGCATGGCGCGGATTTTCGGGGCGCCGCTGACGGTCCCCGCGGGGAAGCAGGCCACCAGCACGTCCAGAGAATCACAGGTCTCCTGCAACTGACCACGCACCTCCGAGACGAGATGCATCACGTGGGAATAGCGTTCGACCACCATCAGGTCCTTGAGTTGCACGGTGCCTGGCTGGCAAACCCGGCCCAGATCATTGCGGGCCAGGTCCACCAGCATGACATGCTCGGAGCGTTCCTTGGGGTCCGCCAGCAACTCCTCCGCCAACGCTGCATCGGTTGCGGGATCCGCGCCGCGCCGCCGGGTGCCGGCAATGGGCCGCAACGTGGCCAGCCGCTTCCCGTCCTCCCGCCGCTCCACTTTGACCATCACCTCGGGGCTGGAGCCGATGAGCTGCCAGTTCCCGAAATTGAAGTAGGCCATATAGGGGCTGGGGTTCACCAACCGGAGGCTGCGGTAGACGGCAAAGGGCTCATGGGGCAGGGTGGCCTCCAGGCGCTGGCTGAGCACCAGTTGGAACGCATCTCCGGCCATGATGTGTTCCCGGGCCTTGTGGACCGCCGCTTCAAAATTGGCGCGGCTGCGGTTGGCTGTTGTGGGTATCTGCCTGGAGGCTGTGTGCTGCCAGGCCAGGGGTTGAGCCTGGCTGTCTGTCAACATGCAGTGCTGCAACCGCTGAAGCCGGAGTCGGGCGTCCGCCAGGGCCTGTTCCGGGTCCGGCTGATCATGCAGGTTGATGTAGGAGACCGCCGTCAGCAGTCGGCGCACCTGGTCAAAAAGCAGCAGGTGATCGCACAGCATCCACAGCCCATCGGGACAGTCTCCTTCAGCCGCCCCATGGACAGGGACGGTGGGTTCGATCCAGCGAATGAGTTCATAGCCCCACATGCCGAACAGTTGGCCCAGGGCTGGGCAGCCGGGAACCGCTCCAGCCCGGTAGGGCCGCATCTCGCGCCGCAGCCGCTCCAGAGGGTTACCGGAGTAGACGTCACAGCGGCCGTCCCGCCAGAGCCGCATGCTCCGATCACCGCGGCTTTCAAACACCCAGAGGGGATAGCTGGCCACCACACTCCAGCGCCCAACGTGGATTCCACCGTCCACGGACTCCAGGAGCACGCCATAGGGGCTGCCGGGGCTGATGCGCAGCCACGTGGAGACAGGAGTATCCAGGTCGGCGGACCATGTTGTCCAGATGGGGAGAAACGTTTCCCCCTGGCTGGCCCGCCGTCTGATGTCTTCGAGACTAATCACGCGCCCTGGACTCTTCGGGAGCGTTGGGCAGTCCTTCAGTCGTAGACCTTCTTCCCGGCGAACTTGATGGTGGCAGGGTTGACATTGCTGCCGATGGAGCGAGGGTTGTGGTTGACCACGGGACGACCTTCATTCACCTTCTCGGGGAACACCCCATCCTTGGGATGCAGGTATTCGGTGTCCCCGCCAGGGAAGATCCGGTAGATCTTGTAGTCGTTGATCCTGGGCCTGAAGGTGCGCAGGCTGGCGCCCAGGGCCAGACACTGCTCCTTGCGGGCAAAATACATGATGTTTTCACCGCTGTGCATCAGAGCGGCTCCCCCCGTGGGCAGCTCGAAAGCCTGTTCTTTCTTGCTGGTCCAGGTGATGGCGTACTTCTCTTCGGTTTCGGCGGCATCGAGAAGGCCGCCGGTGCTGCCCACATAGGCCGGAAGCTGGCCGTTGAGCACCTCTGACATGGGGAATCGGGGAGAGACGTGAGAAAAGCCTAGCAACAGGGCGACCCGATCTTCCTGCCACTGTGAATGCCTCTTTACAGCCTGATGCTGTGGCCGGCTCAGGCCAGGGGAAGAAACATGGTCAACTGCTGAGGGCCACGCTCAGCCATGCGTCCCCCCAGACTGCTGAAGAGTTGCCGAATGGCGGCGCGGCTGAGATGGAGGCGTCCTGTCTCGGGTTTCCAGGTGAGAACAGCGCCCAGATGGGTCTCTCCGGGGTCGTTCAGGCCCTGCTGGCTATCCCCCCGCAGTTGCAGGCGCAAGTTCCCCCCGGCCCGGGTCAGGATCACCCGGAGGATGGTCCCCGAACGCAACCCCTGGGCAAAGCGCTCCACCACACCGGCCAACATGGGCGTCAACAGCAGGGGATCGCTCATGATGTCCGGGAGACTGTGCTTCAATTCCAACTGGACCCGAATTCCATAGTGTTCAAGCTGTTGCTGCCACCGCCTGTGTTG
>NZ_JENA01000010.1 GCF_000586015.1 Candidatus Synechococcus spongiarum SH4
ATGAGTCTTCGGGTTGATCCATCCGGCCTGGGGTCGTGGTTGATCAAAGGAAACTGACGCCTTGCGGCAGGTCTCTGTTGCGGCGCTCAAGTCCTGGCCCTCCTGTTGCTGCATCGTCGGGTTGACCCGCCTCAAGGCCGTCAATCTGCCTCGGAGCTAGCCCTGCCGGTCCCACCGGCAACGGTCACTTTCGATAACGGTTCAGTGTGCCCTGGGCTTCCCATGGCCCGGCATGACCCTGCTGACGTACAGCCCTTCTCCCATGTCCATTGGCATCCTCGGCACCAAGCTGGGCATGTCCCAGTTCTTCAGCCCGGACGGCAAAGCCGTGCCGGTAACGCTCATCCAGGCCGGCCCTTGCCGGGTCACCCAGCGCAAAAGCATGGCTCGGGACGGCTACAACGCCGTCCAGATCGGCTATGGAGACGTTCGCGAGAAGCTGGTCAATCGGCCTGCCAAAGGCCATTTGGCCAAAAGCGGCGCCACCCTTCTCCGCCATCTTCGTGAATACCGTGTTCCCGCCGATGAGGCTATGGAGACGGGCGCTGTCCTCACGGTGGCCCAGTTTGCGCCGGGTCAGGCGGTTGACGTGAGCGGGGATACGGTGGGGCGCGGGTTTACGGGCTATCAGAAGCGCCACGGGTTCCGCCGTGGTCCCATGAGCCATGGCTCCAAGAACCACCGCCAGCCCGGCTCCACCGGGGCCGGCACCACGCCGGGCCGGATTTATCCGGGCAAGCGGATGGCCGGTCGTTACGGGGGCAAAGCCACCACCATGCGCAAGCTGGTGGTGATCAAGGTGGACCCTGACCAGCATCTGCTGGTCGTGAAGGGTTCGGTTCCGGGCAAGCCCGGATCCCTGCTGAGCATCCGTCCCAGCAAAACCGTGGGCGGCCAATGATCTGCCTGACGTTCACACCGGAGAATCATGGTTGATTGCGTTGTTCACAACTGGGAGGGTGAGCAGGTGGGTGAGGCCCACCTTGACCTGAAGACCGCCCGTGAGGGCACGATGGTTCACCTGCTCCATGCCGCCCTGGTGCGGCAACAGGCCAACCAGCGCCAAGGCGCCGCCAGCACCAGGACCCGTTCCGAAGTGCGCGGCGGCGGCCGCAAGCCCTTCAAGCAGAAGGGCACGGGTCGGGCGCGCCAGGGTTCAATCCGCACCCCGCTTCGCCCCGGCGGCGGGGTCATCTTTGGTCCGAAGCCCCGCTCCTACACCAAGGCCATGAACCGCAAGGAGCGGCGCCTGGCCCTCCGCACGGCCCTGATGAGTCGTGCGGAGGATTGGCTGGTGGTGCAGGAGTTCAACGCTTGCGTCAGCACACCCAGGACCAGGGACCTGCTGGCGGCCCTGGAGCGTTGGGGCGTTGGTCCCGAGCTGCAGGTGCTGCTTGTGCTCAAGGCCCCCAGCGAGGCCGTGATCAAGTCGGCCCGTAACGTGCCCCGGATCACCCTGATCCGGGCGGATCAATTGAACGTCTTCGATCTGCTCCACGCGGACAAGCTGGTGCTCAGTGAAGACGCCGTTACCACCATCCAGGAGGTCTACAGCGATGGCTAAATCCTTTGCCGGGCGCCTGGCCGACGTGGTGCGGGAGCCTGTGATCACCGAGAAAGCCACCCGTGGCATGGATCGGAACCAGTACACCTTCGCGGTGGATCCACGGGCCGCCAAGCCGGACATCAAAGCCGCCGTCGAGCAGATGTTTGACGTGAAGGTGATTGGCGTCAGCACCATGAATCCACCCCGCCGCAAGCGGCGGGTGGGACGCTTTGCCGGCGAGCGCGCCCAAGTCAAGAAGGCTGTGGTGCGCCTTGCCGAGGGCGACGCCATCCAGCTCTTCCCCGAATCTTCCTGAGGCGCTGTTCCATGGCTGTTCGTAAGCTCAAGCCCTATAGCCCTGGCACCCGCACCCGGGTGGCCGGGGACTACAGCGAGATCACCCGCCGGGAGCCGGAGCGCTCCCTGGTGGGCGCCAAGCACCGCGCCAAGGGGCGTAACAACCGCGGCGTGATCACCTGCCGCCATCGGGGCGGCGGCCACAAGCGCCGCTACCGCCTGGTGGATTTCCGCCGCGACAAGCAGGGGGTCAAGGCCCGGGTGGCCGCCATCCAGTACGACCCCAACCGTAATGCCCGCCTGGCGCTCCTCTTCTATGAAGATGGTGAAAAGCGCTACATCCTCCAGCCCCAGGGCGTTGCCGTGGGCAGTGAGGTGATGGCCGGCCCCGATGCCCCCATTGCCGTGGGCAATGCCCTGCCCTTGTTTGCCCTGCCCCTGGGCACAACGGTCCACAACGTGGAGCTCTATGCTGGACGGGGCGGCCAGATGGTGCGCACTGCGGGGGCCGGCGCCCAGGTGGTAGCCAAGGATGGGGACTACGTGGCCGTCAAGCTGCCCTCCACCGAGGTGCGGCTTGTCCGCAAGGAGTGCTACGCCACCATTGGCGAAGTGGCCTATGGGGAGGCCCGCAACACCAGCCTGGGCAAAGCTGGGCGGCGCCGTTGGCTGGGACGACGCCCCCAGGTGCGCGGCAGTGTCATGAACCCTTGCGACCACCCCCATGGGGGTGGTGAAGGCCGGGCGCCCATTGGCCGCTCAGGACCAGTGACACCCTGGGGCAAACCGGCGCTGGGCCTCAAAACCCGCAAGCGCAACAAGCCCAGCAACCAGTACGTGCTGCGCCGTCGCCGTCGTGTGTCCAAGCGCAGCCGTGGTGGTCGCGACGCCTGATGCCCTTTCCCTCTGCCTGACCTCCCATGGGACGCTCCCTCAAAAAAGGCCCCTTTGTGGCTGCAAGCCTGATGAAAAAGGTGGAGAAGCAAAACGCTTCTGACGACAAGTCCGTGATCAGGACCTGGTCACGGGCCTCAACCATCCTTCCGGACATGATTGGCCACACCATTGCTGTTCACAACGGCAAGACCCACGTCCCCGTCTACATCACCGAGCAGATGGTGGGCCACAAGCTGGGTGAATTTGCCCTGACTCGCACCTACCGAGGCCATGGCAAAGACAGGAAAGGTTCACGCTAAGGACGCAAGACCATGGTCAATTCCACCAGTATTCAAGCCCGGGCCACCGCCAGATTTGTGCGGGGCTCCGCCAGCAAGGTGCGGCGCGTGCTCGGCCAGATTCGTGGTCGCAGCTACCGGGACGCTCTGATCATGCTTGAGTTCATGCCCTACCGTTCCACCCACATGGTTACCAAGGTGCTCCGCTCCGCCGTGGCCAATGCGGAGCACAACCTGGGCCTGGACCCCGCCGCCTTGACGATCACCCATGCCACAGCGGATATGGGCCCATCCATGCGGCGGTATCGACCCCGCGCCCAGGGTCGGGCCTATCAGATCAAAAAACAAACCTGCCACATCAGCATTGCTGTGGCTCCACAAGACACCTGATTGCCATCCCAGCCATGGGCAACAAGATTCACCCGACAGGTCTGCGACTGGGGGTCATCCAGACCCATCTCTCCAGTTGGTTTGCCGACAGGAAGACCTACCCGCTCCTCCTGCAGGAGGACGACACGATCCGCCGTCACATCACCAGGAAATATGCCTCTGCCGGCATCAGTGACGTGCGCATTCAGCGCAAGGCGGATCAACTGGAGGTGGAGTTGAGGACAGCGCGCCCCGGGGTGCTGGTGGGCCGTCAAGGCAGCGGGATCGAGGAGCTGCGCAGCGGGATCCAGGCCGCCATTCGTGATCGCAGCCGCCAAGTGCGCATCAACGTGGTGGAGGTGGAGCGGGCGGATGCGGATGCGTCCCTGATGGCGGAGTACATCACCCAGCAGCTGGAGAAGCGGGTGGCCTTCCGTCGCACCATCCGCATGGCCGTTCAGAGGGCCCAGCGGGCTGGGGTCATCGGCCTCAAGCTGCAGATCAGCGGCCGCCTCAACGGGGCTGAAATCGCCCGCAGCGAGTGGACCCGGGAAGGGCGCGTTCCCCTCCACACCCTGCGGGCGGACATTGACTACGCCAGCAAGACCGCCCACACCACCTACGGGGTGCTGGGCATCAAGGTGTGGGTGTTCAAGGGGGAGGTGCTTCCGGATGAGAGGCAGACGGCAGCCCCCATGGGGGCTACGCCACGGCGCCGGGGGGCTGGTCGGGCCCGCCAGAACTTTGAAGACCGCTCCAGCGAGGAGTGACGGGGGATCTGAACCATGCTGAGTCCAAAACGGGTCAAATTCCGCAAGATGCAGCGGGGCCGGATGCGGGGGGTTGCCACCCGGGGCAACACCATTGCCTTTGGCGACTTCGCCATTCAGGCCCAGGAATGCGGCTGGATCACCTCACGGCAGATTGAGGCCAGTCGCCGCGCCATAACCCGCGCCATACGGCGGGGAGGCAAGGTGTGGATCCGCATCTTCCCTGACAAATCCATCACCATGCGGGCGGCGGAAACCCGCATGGGATCGGGCAAGGGCAACCCGGAGTTCTGGGTGGCCGTGGTGAAGCCCGGACGCATTCTCTTCGAGATGGGCGGTGAGGAGATCAACGAAGAGTTGGCCCGCACCGCCATGCGGCTGGCGCAATACAAGCTGCCGGTCAAGACCAAGTTCCTGGTGCGGGAGGGCATTGGCCATACCCCCATGCCCGCCGTTGCCAATGCCAGCCTCACCCCTCCTGGGGAGGCCTAGGGCGATTTCTGCCGTGGAACCCATGACCACCACCTCTGCCTACACCGACCTTCTTCAACTGGACGACGACGCGCTCAACGAGCAGGTTGCGGCCGCCCGCAAAACCCTGTTCGAGTTGCGCTGCAAACGGGCCACCCGCCAGTTGGACAAATCCCATCTGTTCCGACAGACCCGAGTCAAGCTGGCGCGCCTGCTCACCATCCGGCAACAACGCCGCCAGGCCAACCCTTCCACCTCTCCATCCACCGATTAAGTCCTATGGCCATCAAAGAACGGCTTGGCGTCGTCGTCAGCGACAAGATGGACAAAACCGTCGTGGTCGCAGTCGAAAACCGCTTCCCACACCCTGTCTACAAAAAGACGGTGAGCCGCACCAAGCGCTACAAGGTGCATGACGAAACCAATCGCTGCCATGTGGGCGACCGGGTTCTGATCTCGGAAACCCGCCCCCTCAGCCGCCACAAAACCTGGACGGTGGCAGAGATTATCAGTTCCACGAAGCACTGAAGGGGGACCAGCCATGATTCAGCAGGAAACCTATCTCAACGTGGCCGACAACAGCGGCGCCCGCAAAATCCAGTGCATTCGGGTTCTGGGCAACAGGGGGCGCTATGCCCACGTGGGGGACGTGATTGTGGCCGCGGTGAAGGACGCCACCCCCAACATGGGGGTGAAAAAGTCCGATGTGGTCAAGGCCGTGGTGGTGCGCACCCGGGCCACCTTGCGGCGGGATACGGGCAATGCCATCCGCTTTGACGACAACGCCGCCGTGCTCATTAACGACGACAAAAATCCCCGGGGCACCCGTGTCTTCGGACCTGTGGCCCGGGAGCTGCGGGAGCGCAGCTTTACCAAAATCGTTTCCCTGGCCCCGGAGGTAATCTGATGGCAAAGCTGAAACAGCCCCGCAAGCTGCGCATCAAAACCGGCGATACCGTTCAGGTGATTGCAGGGAAGGATCGGGGCAAGACAGGCAAGGTTCTGCGCACCCTGTTGGCGGACAACCGGGTGGTGGTGGAAGGCATCAACATGCGCACCCGTCACGTCAAGCCCAAGCAGGACGAGGAGAGTGGCCGCATTGTCAACCAGGAGGCCCCCATCCATGCCTCCAACGTCATGCTGTACTCCGTGGAACAGAAGGTGGCCAGCCGCATTGAGATGGTTCTCCAGGAGGATGGCAGCAAAAAACGGCGGCTCAAAAAAACAGGAGAGATCCTGGATTGACGAATTCCTCTTCCCACGTGTTTCTCCCCATTCCTTCTGACAACCACCAGAAGCATCACCCCTGCCCCCGATGACCACCTTCGTTCCCCTCAAGCAGCGCTACAAGAAAACCATCCAGCCCAGGCTGCAAAAGGAATTGCGGCTGGACAATATCCACCAGGCGCCCAAACTCGTCAAGGTCACCGTCAACCGCGGCCTGGGGGAGGCGGCACAGAACTCCAAGGCCCTGGAAGGATCCACGGCCGAGATTGCCAGAATTACCGGCCAGAAACCGATCATTACCCGGGCCAAGAAGGCCATTTCCAGCTTCAAGATCCGCACGGGAATGCCCATTGGCGTCATGGTGACTCTGCGGGGTGATCGCATGTACGCCTTCCTTGATCGCTTCATCAATCTGGCTTTGCCCCGCATCCGCGACTTCCGTGGCGTCAACCCCAAAAGCTTCGACGGTCGCGGCAACTACACCCTGGGGGTGAAGGAGCAGTTGATTTTTCCGGAGATCAGCTTTGACGAGATTGACGCCGTCCGCGGAATGGACATCACCATTGTCACCACTGCCCGAAGCGATGACGAGGGCCGCGCATTGCTCCGCGAAATGGGCATGCCGTTTAGCAAGACCTGAGCCCCCAGCGGAAATCCACCATGGCCAGCCACGATTCCATTTCTGACATGCTCACCCGCATTCGTAACGCGAGTGAAAAACGTCATGCCACCACCAGCATTCCTGCCTCACGCATGTGCTGCAGCATCGCCAAGGTGCTGCGGGAAGAAGGCTTTATCCATGCCTTTAACGAAGAGGGTGAAGGCTTCCGAAAGCAGTTGGTGCTTGAGCTAAGGTACGCTGGAAAACACAAGCAGCCTCTGATTCGCGCTCTGCAGCGGGTCAGCAGGCCCGGTTTGCGCATCTATTCCAATCATCGCCACCTGCCCAAGGTGCTAGGTGGAATTGGTGTGGCGATTATTTCCACGTCCCAAGGCGTCATGAGCGACCGCACCGCCCGCAAACAGGGCATTGGCGGTGAAGTGCTCTGTTACGTCTACTGACCCTGAGAAGACGACCCCCCCTGAGAAGACACCATGTCACGGATCGGCAAGCAACCAGTTCCCATTCCCGCCAATGTCCAGGTGCAGCTTGAGGGGCGCACGGTGCAGGTGAAAGGCCCCAACGGGGAGCTGCGGCGCACTCTGCCCGAGGGGGTTGCCATTGACCGCCATGGGCAGACCCTGGTGGTCACCCCCACCGGCGCCAGCCGCATGAACCGGATGCGCCATGGCCTGTCCCGCACCCTTGTGGCCAACATGGTGGAGGGGGTGACCAAGGGCTACAGCAAGACCCTGGAAATGGTCGGCGTGGGCTACCGGGCTCAAGTCAAGGGCAAAACCCTGGTGCTGAGCGCCGGCTATAGCCATCCTGTGGAGTTGGCGCCGCCCCAGGGCATCACCTATAAGGTGGAGAACAACACCAGGATCACGGTCAGTGGCGCCGAGAAAGAGGCGGTGGGCAACGAGGCCGCCAAGGTTCGCGCCGTGTCTCCACCGGAGCCCTATAAGGGCAAAGGCATCAAATACGTGGCCGAGACCATCCTGCGCAAGGCCGGCAAGGCCGGCAAGAAGTAACCATCGGCGCCCAACAGCCTTTCTCTATCTGTGACCATGTTTGCCTCTCGCACCGCCCGCACCCAGCGCCGCCACCGGCGCGTTCGCCGCCGAATTCAGGGCACCGCACAGCGGCCCCGCCTTGCGGTCTTCCGCTCCAATAACCACATCTACGCCCAGGTGATTGACGATGGCGCACAGAACACCTTGGCGGCGGCATCCAGTATTGACAAAGGTCTGCGCCAGGACCTTCCGGGACCGGGAGCCAACTGCAAGGCCTCCCAGGCGGTGGGCAAGCTGGTGGCCGAGCGGGCTCTGGCCAAAGGCATCCGCTCGGTGGTCTTTGACCGGGGCGGCAACCTCTATCACGGTCGGATCAAAGCCCTGGCCGATGCTGCCCGGGATGCGGGCCTTGTCTTTTAATGTTGACCATGACTGACTCCAACAGCCAACCTCAAGTCCCAGTTGCTGCGGACGTTCCCCCTGCTGCCCAAGGTCAACAGGGACAACAGCAGGGGCAGCGCCGTGAGCGCCGCGAACGTCGTGAACGCCGCCAGCGCCGTGAGGAGCGGGACTCCGAATGGCAGGAACGGGTGGTGCAGATTCGCCGCGTCTCCAAGACCGTGAAAGGCGGCAAGAAGATGAGCTTCCGCGCCATCCTGGTGGTGGGCAACGAGAAAGGCCAAGTGGGCGTTGGCGTGGGCAAGGCCAGCGACGTGATTGGCGCTGTCCGCAAAGGCGTGGCCGATGGCAAGAAGCACCTGGTAAAGGTGCCCCTCACCGCCAGCAGCTCCATTCCCACGGTGGCCCAGGGACGTGATGGGGCCGCCAGTGTGCTGATGCGCCCTGCCGCCCCCGGCACGGGCGTGATTGCCGGCGGATCCATCCGCACCGTTCTGGAACTGGCGGGCGTCAAGAACGTGCTGGCCAAGCGGCTTGGCTCCAAGACCCCCCTCAACAATGCCCGTGCCGCCATGATGGCCCTCAGCGCCCTGCGCACCCATAAGGCCGCCGCCAAGGAACGCGGCATCCCTCTTCAGCAAATGTATTCCTGACCCCCCAACCCGGCCATGACTGCTCATCTCCATACCCTTCGGCCCCAACCCGGATCCCGCCGACCCCGCAATCGCAAAGGACGCGGCATTGCCGCCGGTCAAGGGGCTAGCTGCGGCTTTGGCATGCGGGGCCAGAAATCACGCTCGGGGCGCCCCACCCGCCCCGGCTTTGAAGGTGGGCAGATGCCCCTCTACCGGCGGATTCCCAAGCTGAAGCACTTCACCGTGGCGAACCCCAAGGTGTTTACGGTGGTGAACGTGGGGGATTTGTCCCCCTTGCCCGATGGCAGCGAGGTGACCCTCGCATCCCTGAGGGCGGCAGGGATCGTGGGCAAAAACTCCGCGCCGCTGAAAGTGCTTGGGGATGGGGAAGTCAAGGTCAAGCTCCATTGCAAGGCCCATGGGTTCAGCAAGACCGCCCGTGAAAAGATCCTGGCGGCCGGCGGCGCCTGCGATCTTCTGCCGGGTCGCAGCAAGTGGGTCCGCCCTGGCAAGACGTCTGGGGACCAGCCCTGAGGCAGACCCCCTCCCTCTCCACCGCCAGAACCACCTCAATTCCACTACTCCTCCCAGCGGATGACCCTTAGCCAGGGCAGAGCCCCAACCACCGGCGAAACACTCACCCAGATTGTGACGGCTCCCGATTTGCGGAGGCGCGTCCTGATCACCCTCGGTCTGTTGGCGCTGGTTCGCGTGGGGGCCTACATCTGGATCCCTGGCCTTGATGTCTCCCAACTGCAGAATCAACTGTCGGGTGGTCAGTTGATCGGTCTGCTCAGCATTTTCACCGGCGGAGCGCCCGGTGGGGTGTTCTCCTTGGGGATTCTGCCCTTCATCAACGCCTCCATCATCATGCAGTTGCTGACGGCGGCTCTCCCCTCCCTGGAAACCCTGCAAAAGGACGAAGGGGAAGCGGGCCGCCGCAAGTTGGCGCAAATCACCCGCTATGTGGCCCTGGGGTGGGGCAGCCTCCAGGCGGTGATCTTCTCCCTTTACCTGCGGGGCTTCGCCAACGGGGACCTGGAGGGGGTCCTGTTTGTGGTCTCCACCAGCCTGGCCCTCACCACGGGGGCCATGGTGGTCATGTGGATCAGTGAGATCATTACGGAGAAGGGCATTGGCAACGGGGCATCCCTGGTGATCTTCATCAACATCACCGCCTCTCTCCCCAATACCCTGCAGAACATCATCCGTGAGGCCCAGACCGGGAAGATCTTCCCCATCGTGGTGACGGTGGCGGTGGCCCTCTCCATGGTGGTGGCCATTGTGGCCGTGCAGGAGGGCAGCCGACGCATCCCCATCGTCTCGGCCCGCCGCCAGATTGGCTTGATGGCCGCCATCCTGCCGGAACGGCAAAGCTACTTGCCCCTCAAGCTCATCTCCGGCGGCGTGATGCCCATCATCTTCGCTTCCGCCATGTTGTTCCTACCGGCCACCCTGGCCAACTTCACAAACAATCCGGCGCTGCTGAACCTGGCCAACTGGTTAAGCCCCACCTACACCTTTCCGAGGCTTCCCTGGTCGACAGGGTGGGGCTATGGACTCACCTACTTCTTCCTGATCTTCGGGTTTTCCTTTTTCTATGCCTCCCTGGTGGTGAACCCCACGGATATGGCCTTGAATCTGAAGCGGCAGGGGGTGGCCATTCCCGGCATTCGGCCCGGCTCTGCAACGGCGGAGTACCTCTCTGGCGTGATCAATCGACTCACCCTGATTGGCGGCTCCTTCCTGGGCCTGATCGCCATCATCCCCAACGTGGTTTACTCCTTTACGGGGACTGGCGTGCTGCAGGGTCTGGGGGCCACGTCCCTGCTGATTCTGGTGGGTGTGGCCATTGAAACGGCCAAACAGTTGCAGACCAACGTGATCTCCCAGCGCTATGAGGGGATGGTGCGACAATGAGCAAGAGAGTTGTTGTTCTTGGTCCTCCCGGCGCCGGGAAGGGCACCCAATGCGCACTGCTGGCTGCAGCCAGGGGTCTGCTGCACCTTTCCACCGGGGATCTGTTGCGGGCCGAGGTGGCCGCCGAGAGCAGCCTGGGTCAACAGGTGAAGGCGGTGCTGGAGCGGGGAGACCTGGTGAGCGATGATCTGGTGTTGGCCATCGTGCGCCACCGCCTCAGCCTGCATCAGGGAGGCTGGTTGCTGGATGGTTTTCCCCGCAACTCCCCCCAGGCCGCCATGCTGGACGATCTCCTGGCCGACCTGGAGCAGCCGCTGCAGATTGCCCTGCAACTGCAGGTTCCCGAAGAAGAACTGGTGGCCAGGCTGCTCAGCCGTGGGCGCTCCGACGACAACGAGGCCGTGGTGCGCAAGCGGCTGCAGATCTATGCCCGGCAAACGGAGCCCATCAACGCCCGTTACCAGGAGCGAGGCCTGCTCCAGTGGGTGGATGGGCTGGGCAGTGTTGAAGAGGTGGCCGCCCGCATCTGCAACAGCCTGGACGAGTGCGCCCCCAGCGAGGAGACAATATGCTAAAATTATTGTTTGGCCTTGGTCACAAGTTTGAGGGCAATCCATGAAGGTTCGCTCTTCTGTCAAGAAGATGTGCGACAGGTGTCGGGTCATCCGCCGCCATGGGCGGGTCATGGTGATTTGCGTCAATCCCAAACACAAGCAACGACAAGGCTGACGGACCCCATGCCCCGCACCACGGCCTTGTTGTCTCTGCTCCATCAACCACGTTCTTTCTGAGGAGAACTTCGTCTTGGCAAGGATTTCTGGCGTTGACATTCCCCGGGACAAACGGGTCGAAGTCGCCCTGACCTACATCTACGGCATCGGCCTCGTTCGGTCCCAGCAGATCCTGGCCGGTGCCGGGGTCAGCCCTGACACCCGGGCAAAGGACCTGACGGACGATGACGTCCAGAAGCTGCGCACCGCGGTGGAGGGCTACACGGTTGAGGGGGACCTGCGACGGCAGGAGGGCGTTGCCCTGAAGCGTCTTCAAGACATTGGCTGTCTCCGGGGGCGCCGCCACCGCATGAATCTGCCCGTCAGGGGGCAGCGCACCCGCACCAATGCCCGGACACGGCGGGGCGCCCGCAAA
Source organism: Candidatus Synechococcus spongiarum SH4 (assembly GCF_000586015.1). Taxonomy (GTDB): domain Bacteria; phylum Cyanobacteriota; class Cyanobacteriia; order PCC-6307; family Cyanobiaceae; genus Synechococcus_B; species Synechococcus_B spongiarum_F. The sequence continues at coordinate 11,573 of NZ_JENA01000010.1, forward strand.
ACCGTGGCCGGCAAGAAAAAGTAGCCAATGCCTGATGTATCTCATGCCTAGACCCAACGTCCCTGTAGTCCCAGCAACCTCCTAGCCATGGCAAAGCCTGTCAAGAAAAGCGGTGGTAAGAAAGTCAAGCGGAACGTGCCCAACGGTGTGGCCCACATCCAGAGCACCTTCAACAACACCATTGTCTCCATCACCGACACGTCCGGCGCAGTCATTGCCTGGTCTTCTGCGGGAGCCAGTGGTTTCAAAGGCGCCCGCAAGGGTACGCCTTTCGCGGCCCAGACCGCAGCAGAAGCCGCTGCCCGCCGCGCAGTCGATCAAGGCATGCGGCAAATTGAAGTGCAGGTCCGCGGCCCGGGATCGGGCCGCGAGACCGCCATCCGCGCCTTGAGCACGGTGGGGTTGGAAATCACCCTGATTAAGGATGTAACCCCCCTGCCCCACAACGGTTGCCGTCGCTCCAAGCGCCGCCGCGTCTGAAATTTTGTCCCTCTCCCCCATCCCGACAAGGACCGTGCTCCAATTCCAGATTGAACCGGCCCCTGACATCACCATTGGGGACGATAAGTCCCAAACCCAGGAATTCGTGATCGGCCCCCTTGAGCGGGGCCAGGGCACCACCCTGGGCAATGCTCTGCGAAGGACCCTTCTGGGAAGTCTGGAAGGCAGCGCCGTCACAACGGTGCGGATTGCAGGCATCGCCCATGAATACGCCATCATTCCCGGTGTTCGCGAGGACGTTCTTGACATCCTCCTCAACGCCAAGGAACTGGTGGTCAGCAGCCGTAGTCCCGAGGCTGTGGAAATCGGCCGGGTGCTGGTGACAGGTCCGGCAGAGGTGACCGCAGGGCGGATCCACTTCTCCCCCCAGGTGACCGTGGTGAATCCTGACCAGCACATCGCCACCGTGGCCGAAGGCCACAGTCTGGAAATGGAGCTTCATGTGGAGCGTGGCGTGGGCTATCGCCCAGCGGACCGGCTCAATGAAGGCGTTGAATCCATCGATACCCTTCAAATTGACGCGGTCTTCATGCCCGTGCGCCGGGTGGTCTACTCGGTGGACGAGAGCGCTGTGGGGGAAGGGGGCTCCGCCAGCGAGAAGTTGCGCCTGGAGATCACCACAAACGGCTCCATCAGCCCTGACGACGCCATCGCCCAGGCGGCCAATCAGTTGATTCTCCTGTTCCAGCCCCTGGCCAGCCTGGGTCTTCCTGAACCGGAAGCGCCGGAGCCTGAAACCTCAGCGGAAAGCCAGGTTCCCCTTGAGGAGATCAACCTTTCCGTGCGGGCTTACAATTGCCTGAAGCGGGCCCAGGTCAATACGGTGTCGGATCTGATGTCCTTCAGCTATGAAGACCTTCTGGAGATCAAGAACTTCGGGGCCAAGTCTGCCGATGAGGTGATTGAAGCCCTGGAGCGCATTGGCGTCTCCCTCCCCAAAAGCCGCGCCAAGGCATGATGGCGTGGCGCCCTTGCCTTTCCTCAACCAACCATACCCACCATGCGACACCAATGCCGCATTCCCCAGCTTGGCCGACCTGCCGATCAGCGCAAGGCTCTCCTGCGCAGCTTGACCACGGAGTTGATTCGTAGCGGGCGCATCACCACAACCAAGGCGCGGGCCAAAGCCCTGCGCCAGGAAGCTGATCGCATGATCACCTTGGCCAAGGATGGTCGTCTGGCCGCACGGCGGCAAGCCCTGGGCTACATGTACGACAAGGATCTTGTCCACAAGCTCTTTGAGAAGGCGGCCGAGCGATACGGTGACCGCAACGGCGGCTACACCCGCATCACCCGCACCGTGCGGCGCCGTGGCGACAACGCGGAAATGGCCATCATCGAGTTGGTCTGAAGACGTTCGGACCCGCCGTCTGGCCCTGCTGCTTCAGTACGAAGGCACCGCCTACCACGGCTGGCAGCGTCAGCCCCATGGCCCCACCATCCAGGCCACGCTGGAGGCGGCAGTGGGCAAGTTGCAGCCCGGCTTCCAGGGGGCGGCAATGGCGGCCGGGCGCACGGATGCCGGCGTTCATGCAGCCGGACAGGTGGCGCATGTGGACGTCACCAGCCCCATTCCTGATCGCCGCTGGCCCAAAGCACTGAACGGCTGTCTACCACCGGACATCCGTGTTCTGGCAGCCCGGGCCGTCTCCAGCCAGTGGCACGCCTGCTTCAGCGCCCGCTGGCGCCGTTACCGCTACCTCCTGTACAACCACCCGGCTCCCAACCTGTTCCTGCGGACCACCACCTGGCACCGCTACAACACCACTCTGAATACAGAGCGCATGGGGACAGCCCTGCAGCCCCTGCTGGGCCGTCACGATCTTCGCGCGTTTCAGCGGGCGGGTAGCTCCCGCCCCCATGCCCGCACCACGGTTCAGGCTGTGGAGGTGCAGCGCCGGGGTGACGTGGTGGCCGTTGATGTGCAGTGCAGTGGTTTCCTCTACGGCATGATGAGACTGCTGGTGGGCCAGTTGGTGGCGGTGGGGGAAGGTCGTCTTCCCGTGCATGTGTTTGAACAGCGCTGGCGGCTGGGCAAACGGGAGGAGGTGCGGGAGGCGGCGCCGCCACAGGGCCTCTGCTTCATGGGCGTTGGTTATGAAGCAGCCCTGTTTCCTGGCGCTGTCCCTTGGCCAGGGGGCTGTCTTGGGGTAGGATAAATCGTTTGTGGACTTCCTTACGGTGCGATGAACAAAACCTTCGTTCCCTCAGTGGACGCCTTGCAGCGGGACTGGTACGTGGTGGATGCTGCCGGCCAGACCCTGGGACGTCTGGCCAGTGAGATCGCCAAGGTGCTGCGGGGCAAGCACAAGCCCACCTTCACGCCCCACATGGACGTGGGTGACTTTATCGTGGTGGTGAATGCGGAGAAGGTGACCGTGGGGGGCAGGAAAGCCCATCAGAAGCTTTACCGTCGCCACTCCGGCCGCCCCGGGGGCATGAAGGTGGAAACCTTCAGCCATCTGCAAGCGCGTTTGCCGGAGCGGATCATCGAGACCGCTGTGCGGGGGATGCTGCCCCGCAATGCCCTGGGCCGCCAGTTGTTCCGCAAGCTCAAGGTGTACCGCGGTCCTGTTCACCCCCATGGGGCCCAGCGTCCAACCACGCTCCCCCTCTCCACCGCCAGTTGATGATGGTAAGCACCACAAACATCGCCACCGCCGACACCGTCTCCTACTGGGGAACCGGCCGCCGTAAGACGGCCATTGCCCGGGTCCGCCTTGTGCCTGGCAACGGCAAGGTCACCATTAACGGCCGCGCCGCCATGGACTACCTCAACCACAACCTGGCCTTCCTGTCCGCGGTTACCGCTGCCCTGGAAACCCTGGGACTGGAAAAGGAATACGACCTCCTGGTGAACTCCAAGGGGGGTGGCCTGGGTGGTCAGGCGGATGCCATCAAGCAGGGTGTTGCCCGGGCCCTGTGCAAGCTCTCCCCTGACAACCGCAAGCCCCTCAAGGCGGAAGGCCACCTCAGCCGTGACCCCCGCGCCAAGGAGCGCCGCAAGTACGGCCTCAAAAAAGCCCGCAAGGCTCCCCAATTCTCCAAGCGCTGAGTTACGCCATGCCCAAACAGGACATTCACCCCACCTGGTATCCGGATGCCAAGGTGGTCTGCAACGGTCAGGTGATCATGACTGTTGGCTCCACTCAACCCGAGATCAGCGTGGAAGTGTGGAGTGGTAACCATCCCTTCTTTACCGGGACCCAGAAGATCCTGGACACGGAAGGGCGCGTGGATCGTTTCATGAAGAAGTACGGCATGCGCTCCAACCGGGTGAGCGGGAAAAAGAGCTAAAGCCTCGACGTCCACATGTGGCCCACCGTTCAATGCTCTGTTGATGGCGGCACCGTGCTATCTCACTGAGAAGCTTCATATGGCCTGCCAGACCTTCCAGCAGTTGGACCACCAACTGGCGGACCCCGGTCTGGCCAGTGATCCTGACGCCCTCAAGCGTTTGGCTCAGGAACGGGCGCGGCTGGAGCCGGTGGTGACCGGCTTTGCCCACCACGAGCAATTGCAGCGGGAGTATGACCAGGCCCTGGAGCTGCTCCAGCAGAAAGACCTGGACCCGGATTGGCGCCAGTTGGCCAGCGAGGAACTCAAGGCCCTGCAAGAAGCGTTGGAGGCCAGCGAGCAGGAGCTTCGCCTGGCCCTGCTGCCCCGGGATCCCCGGGACGAGCGCAGCGTCATGTTGGAAATCCGCGCTGGCGCCGGGGGGGACGAAGCGGCCATCTGGTCGGGGGATCTGGCGCGCATGTATGAGCGCTATGCCCTGCGCCAGGGCTGGCGGGTGGAGCCGGTGAGCGCCTCGGTGGCGGAGTTGGGAGGCTTCAAGGAGTTGATCCTGTCCATCCGGGGGGACAGGGTGTTCAGCCGGCTTAAATATGAAGCCGGCGTCCATCGCGTGCAGCGGGTGCCGGCCACCGAATCCCAGGGCAGGGTACACACCTCCACCGCCACCGTGGCCGTCATGCCGGAGGCGGATCCGGTGGAGGTGTCCATTGCCCCCAGCGAACTGGAAATCAGCACCGCCCGTTCCGGCGGCGCCGGTGGCCAGAACGTCAACAAGGTGGAAACCGCTGTGGACCTTCTCCATAAGCCCACAGGCATTCGCGTGTTCTGCACCCAGGAGCGCTCCCAACTGCAGAACCGGGAGCGGGCCATGGACATTCTGAGGGCCAAGCTCTATCAGCTTGCCCTCAGCGAGGCCGTCAGCCAACAGGGGGCCCAGCGGCGCTCCCAGGTGGGCAGTGGCGACCGCAGCGAGAAAATCCGCACCTACAATTACAAGGACAAGCGGGCCACCGACCACCGTCTGGCCCGGAACTTTGCCCTGGAGGCGGTGCTGGCAGGTGAGCTTGAAGCCCTCGTGCAGGAGTCCCTCAACCGGGACCAGCGCCAACAACTGGAGCAGTTGGCAGAAACAACGGTGGCCGGCTGATGGAACAGAAGATCGGTGGCCTTCCCTGCTCCGGCGCCTATGGCCGCCTCAGCCCTCAAACACCGATGATGTACTTCCGCCACTCCTGGCGCTGGCCGTTGCGAATCTGTCGGGAGGCTTCAAAATAAAGCGAACTGACGGGGCGGCGCGGCCTGCAGGCCATGGTCATGCCCGCCTCCCGAGGGGTTCGATTCCCCTTATGCACATTGCAGCGGAGACAAGCCGTCACCACGTTGTCCCAGGCGTGGCGGCCTCCTCGGCTACGGGGGCGCACGTGATCAACGGAAAGTCGCTCTCCCTTGTAGCCGCAATACTGGCAAGTGTGCAGATCCCGCTGGAGCACGTTGCGGCGGGTGAGGGGGATCTCCTTGAACGGAATGCGGATGTACTGGCGCAGGCGGATCACGGTGGGAACCAGCAGGTCCTTGTGTACAGCAACCGTGTCCTGCTCCAGGCTTTCCGCCTTGCCCTTGAGCATCATGACCACAGCCCGCTTCCAGCTTGTGATGTTGAGGGGCTCATAGGAGGCATTCAGGACAAGAACCTGCCCCATGCGGACCATGGCTGATGTTCAATGGCATAGTAGGGCAGGTATGAACGGGTTGGGAGGCGACCCATTGGCCATTGGGGATCTCACACAGGAAACGCCAGCCAGCGATACCGTATGAGCATCAAGCC
>NZ_JENA01000011.1 GCF_000586015.1 Candidatus Synechococcus spongiarum SH4
TTAGGGGAGTTGTCAAGTGCATAATGATGTATCTCGCTTGTGAGAAATACTTCTGAGATGGTGTGCCGTGTCTTGCTGTGAAGTGATTTCTTCTGCCTCATCTCAATGCTTTCCCGGTCCGCTGCGGCAGGCTAAAGCCACCCGCCTCCTGCCTCACCTGAGTAGTTAAGTATGTAGGCCCCAGCGCAAGGGGGTGAGACGGCAACAGAGTTGGCGCACCACCTGGGGGAGCGCCCGGAGGCGATCTTCCACCGCGGCGACGTCTCCTTCGCAGAGCCAGGGGCCAAGGCACAGCCGTAACCCACTGCGGGCATGGGCCGGGTTGATTCCCATGGCCAGCAACACCGCGCTGGGCTGGGCCGAGCCGGAGCGGCAGGCGGAACCACTGCTGACGGCATAGCCATGGCGATCCAGGCTGCGCACCACATGGCTGCCCTCCAGAGGTTCGCCCCCCGGTGTGCTCACCAGACAACTGACGTGACCTGGGAGGCGCTCCTCCGGGTGGCCTGTGGGTTCAATGCCCGGCACACTCCAGAGTTGCTCCCGCAGTTGCCGTGTCCACCGTTGCCAGAGGGGATCCGACCGCTGCTCCAGCATCCGTTTCGCCTCCTGGGCCGCCACGCCAAAGCCCACCGCCAGCGGCGCCGCCGGCGTGCCGGCCCGGAGCCCCGACTCCTGTCCCCCCCCCAGGCCCAGGGGCTTCAAGGTGAGACGCGGGTTGCGGATCAAGGCGCCAATCCCCTTGGGGCCGCCAAACTTGTGGGCGGAGACGGTGAGCAGATCCACCCCCAGCTTCCGGGGGTGGAGGGGCGCCTTGCCACAAAGCTGGACCCCGTCGCTGTGGAAGGGAATGCCCCCATGGCTGGCGCAGACGGCGCCCATGGCGGCCAGGGGTTGCAGGCTGCCAACCTCGCTCTGGGCCGCAATGACCGACACCAGTTCCACCGGCCCGTCGTGGAGGCGCTCCAGCAAGCTCCGGCTGCTGAGACGGCCATGGCCATCAGGGCGGAGCAATTCCAGCCGTGTTGCCGCCTGCTGACGGTTGTGCAGAAGGTTTCCCACCGCCGGATGCTCCACCGCCGAGCAGATGGCGGAGCCCCCCGCAGCACCCAGCACCCCATGGATGGCCAGTTGATTGGCCTCGGTGCCTCCACTGGTGAATACCACCCAGTCAGGCGGCACGTCCAGCAGTTGGGCCACGTGCTCCCGCGACCGTTCCAGGGCGAGGCAGGCCTGGCGCCCCTCCTGATGGCGACTGGAGGGATTGCCCCATAGAGTTTCCTGGGCCGCAGCCACCGCAGCTCGTACGGCCCCGCTGGGGGGGGTGGTGGCGCAACCATCCAGATAGAGGCGTGGCTCAGTGGCCACGGCGGTCCCGGTCCGACATGGTTTCAGCAGAAGGGGGGATGGGAGGTCCGCCGCGGCGCTGGGTGCGCTGGGGCAGGGAGTTGGCCGCCAGCTTCAGCATCTCGTCCAGGGAGGTATTGGCCAGAAACGACATGGCCTGGGCATAGGCCGCCGCTTCAGTGTCCGTGGAGGGGGCGTCTTCAGAGGGGGCGTCTTCCGTAGCCTGGTCCACCAGGGGCCGGGCCGGGGGGCTGGTCGGGGACTCCGTTGCCGCCGGGGCAGCCAATGAATCCAACGTCACATGGCCAGTAAAGGTGCGCTGGGCAGGGCCGGTCATGAAGACACGGCGATCATCCCGCCAGTCAATGGTCAAGGGGCCGCCGGGGAGGACCACCTGCGCCTTGCGCTGGCTCAGACCCAGCAGGCGGGCAGCCACCAGTGCGGCACAGGCGCCAGTTCCACAGGCCATGGTGGCGCCCACCCCCCGCTCCCACGTCCTCAGGCGTAACTGCCGATCACCGAGTACCTGAAGGACATGCACGTTGGTGCGGTTGGGAAACGCGGGATGGGTTTCCAGGGCAGGCCCCAGTTGCTCCAGGTCCACCTGGTCCACGTCCCCCACGGGGATCACCACATGGGGATTCCCCATGCTCACGGCGGTCACCTCCAACACCTGACCAGCCACCAGGAGCCGTTCAGCCACCACCTGCCGGGATCCGATCCCCAGGGTTGTGGGAATCGCCGCCGGCTCCAGACGAGGCTCCCCCATGTCCACTGTCACCTCCCCGCGGTCCTGCAGGGTGGTGCGCATGAGCCCTGCCATGGTCTCAATGGCGAGGGTGGCCGGACAGGCTCCCTGCTGTTGATCCGCCACAAAGCGGGCCAGGCAACGGATGCCGTTGCCGCACATCTCCGGCTCGCTGCCATCCCCATTGAAAATGCGCATGCGCAGATCGCCCCCCTGCTGTGGCGGGAGTGCCAGGATCACCCCGTCAGCCCCAATGCCCAGGCGTCGATCACAGAGTTGCCTCACCTGAGTCCCATTGGGGTCCATGGGGGGCCCGGATCGTCCATCCATGATCACGAAGTCGTTGCCGAGACCCTGGTATTTGGCAAACTCCACGGACGCTGCTGCTTTGCCGCCATCCTATGGCAATCCGAGTGCCGCATCAGGAGACCCGAGGGAAGCGGGGAATCCCATCCCGCAATTCCCGCGAAGGTGGGAATCCATGGATCGAGATCACGAACGGATTGAGCAAAGGGGAACATTGCCCACCTCCGAGTAAGCCAGGACCGTTCAGGCGTCCGGTTTCCTCCGGGTCAGGCGGAACCGCCTTGGGGCCGCCAGCCGGTGCAATGCTGTCCGCCCCTTCAAGGCTCATCCCCCGAATCAGCGGGCGTCAGGTCGACCGGATCTCCCAGTTTCTCTCAACGTCATCAAAGCTGCGGACCACCACGTCCTCCTCCTCCTGGGGGAGATTGGCAGAATCATCCCCCGCCGATTGCGCTGGCGCAGTTCCTGAAGCGTCAACCACCTCCTGGGCTGCTCCACCAGCATCAACCATCGCCCCCTCGGACGGTGGAACCCCCGGCTCCCGGGGCTCGGCCTCCGAGGGTTCGCCAGGGTTTTCAAGAACCTCTGGCGCTGGCGCTACATCCACCGGCCCGGCAGCGGCGCCCGTTACATCAGCGGGATCAGGGTTGGCCACCGATTGCTCCTCGTGCGCCTCTTCTTCCATAAGCGCGGGAGCGTCTGGCTCTTCAGGGGTAGCCTCCCCAAGCTCCGGCTCCGGCCCATGGCCGTCAGCATCAACCATCGCCCCCTCGGACGGCGGAACCCCCGGCTCCCGGGGATCGGCCTCCGAGGATTCGCCAGGGCTTTCAAGAACCTCTGGCGCTGGCGCTACATCCACCGGCCCGGCAGCGGCGCCCGTTACATCAGCGGGATCAGGGTTGGCCACCGATTGCGCCTCTTCTTCCACAAGCGCGGGAGCGTCTGGCTCTTCAGGGGTAGTCTCCCCAGGCTCCGGCTCCGGCCCATGGCCGTTAGCATTAACCATCTCCCCTTCGGATGGTGGAACCCCCGGCTCCCGGGGCTCGGCTTCCGAGGGTTCGCCAGGGCTTTCAAGAAGCTCTGGCGCTGGCGCTACACCCACCGGCTCGGCAGCGGCGCCCATGATATCAGCGGGATCGCTGTCTCCACCAGCGCCTGGTTGAGCGGATTCCGCGGCAGAGACATTACCAACGGCTGGACCCGAACTTGCCCCCACTTCAGTGGCCGTATCCGGTATCCCAGGCTTGATCTCACCATCCTGGTCCCCCTGGACTCCGTCTGAAGGGTCGGGACGGATCCACTGTTTGCGAACAAGCTTGCGAACAAGTTTGCGAACGGGTTTCCCGGCAGGCTGCCCATCTTGACGCTGTTCTTGAACAGGCCCTTTCTGGCGTGACACCGCACTCCAGGCGGCTGTTGCCGTCCGGGCAGTGGCACTCCAGCCCGTCGTTGCCGTCCGGGCAGTGGCAGCCCAGGCAGCCTTTGCCGCCTGGGCAACAGCAGCAACCAGATCAGCTCCAGCACGACGCCACCGGGGCAGGTGGCGCAGCGCCGACCTCTGGTCCGGGGTGAGGGCCCCCCAGCGTCCTTGCCCCACCTCGGCAGCGAGACGGGCCGTCAGCACCGTGGCAATCAACTCACCGAAGCCGGCGCTGCTGAAGAGAGGCAGGCGATTCAGCAGCAGCAAGGGCGCCAGCCCCGCCAGCACCAGAGACCACAACGCATCCCGGGGACGGGAGAGTTCCGGGAAGGCGGTGGGCAGCAGCAACAGGGGCAAGGCCAGCACCAGCGCCCCATAGCCCAGGACAGGGGCCAGACCGGAAAAAGCCAGGGCCCCATCCAGCAAATCATTCACCGCGTGCTGCCACGTTTCCGGCAGGGCAAGGGGGACAACTCCCCAAAGATCATGTTCAGGGTGTCCGGGAACCATCATCCGCCACGACTGCGCCATGGATTCTGACAGACACGGATTCCCACAGGTTTGCTCAAGGGCGCCGTTCAAGCTCACCGCCTCCTGTTTTAAGTTGTGGATGCCGGTCAACGTGCCCACCTGGCGGAATTGGTAGACGCGCTGGTTTTAGGTACCAGTGACTTCGGTTATGCGGGTTCAAGTCCCGCGGTGGGCACTTCTCTTCATGCACATGCCCATCAGCGCCCATGGGATTTCTTTACATTATCAAGCGCAAGACGCTAACCAAAATTGGCGTCACCGTTGATATCCAGCGGCGCATGAATGAACTCAAGCCCGACACGGTCTGCCAGATTGTGAGCCTACCCAGGGAGAGGGAGCTGGAAAAAAAGTTGCACCGACTGTTTGCAGACAAGCGCCTGCACGGATCGGAGTATTTTTTTCTGAGCTGGGCTGAGCGCAGAAGGGCTTGCAGCCTGGCCCGGCGGGCTGGAAAGACGGTTCGGTTCCCCCGTCAGGCCCCTGCCAGGACCCATTGGACGATGGGCCCCGCTGTGGCCCTGGAGATCTGTGGTTTTGCCCTGGCTGCTGGCGTTGCCGCTGTTTTGATCAGCCAGCCGCGACCGAATGGGCAGCCACGAGAAGCGCCCGTGTCCTTTGCTGCCCCCACAAAAACTTTTGTTTCCGTATGAACCGCAACCACAGCCAGCCTGGGGAAGCGGTTGCATTGGCTTGTGGAAAGTGCGTCGAGGCAGCCGGGGGGGCTGCCTTTTTTCTTGACCACCACTCTCCCGCCCCCCTCAGACGGAGGGTTTGCTGCAAAGTTCCACCGCCTGCCGCAAGGCCGCTTTGCGGCTGATGCTCAGATCTCCCGTGATGCGATCCTGGAGGCTGAGCCGCTCCAGCCGTTCCCGCACCCTCCCTTCCGGCGCGATCAGGAAGACATGACGCCTGGCGCCGGCCGCAGCGTTGAGCATGGACTCAATGGCCAGCGCAGCCGTCACCCCGAGGCGGGCCACGGCGGAAAGATCCAGGATCAGAACCTTGTAATTATGCACCAGAGGCATCCTGTCACTGATGCCTCTGGCGGCCCCGAAGCTGAGGGGGCCGCTGAGGCGGAACACCATGACATGGCCGCCACAGGCATCCAGCAATGCCCTCTCATCCGTCGGCAGATCGGTGTGGGCCGGTGCGTCCTGGGCTTCCATCCCCTCCAACTGGTAGGCCGTGATGCTCTCAACCGTCATGAGATTGGCTACGAAGACCCCCACCAGCACAGCCCAGATCAGATCCCAGAACACCGTCATCAGCAACACCCCGTACATGACCCCTGCGGTTTTGGCGGAGATGCGGTGCGCCCGGAAGAGGAAATTCCAGTCAATGATGTCGATGCCCACCTTGGCCAGGATGCCTGCCAGCAGGGCATTGGGAATCTCGGATATGGGACCGGCCGGCAGGAGAACCAGAAAAAGAAGGACAACGGAATGGATCATTCCGGACAGGGGCGTTCTGCCGCCGGACTGCACGTTGATGACCGTGCGCATGGTGGCGCCAGCGCCCGGCAAGCCGGAGAACAGGCCCGCCAGGCTGTTGCCAATGCCCTGGCCGATGAGCTCACGGTCGGATACATGCTGGGTCTGGGTGAGGCTGTCCGCCACCAGGGAAGTAAGCAGGGAATCAATGGAGCCGAGAACCGCCAGAATCAAACCCGCCTGCACCAGCGCCACCCAGTGGTCCCCCACAACGGGCAGGGCCAGGTGAACCCCCCCCTCGGGAATGGCCCCGATTCGGGGAACCCTCTCACCCCAGTGCAAGGAAATGAGCGTGATGAACACCAGCGCCACCAGGGGCGAGGGCAGACGGAGCCATGGGGGCAGGTATTGAATGGGTTTCGGGGTCAGGAAGACCACGGCGGCGGTCATCACCCCAATGCTTGCTGCCGTCCAGTTGGGGCCGCCGCCTGTGGCGAAGTGCTGGTAAAGCTGGGTGAGGGAGGCTACAACCCCTCCCCTGGTGCTGATGCCCATGAACGGTCCCACTTGCAGCAGCAGGATGATCACCCCCACCCCGGACATGAAGCCCGAGACCACGGAATAGGGCACCAGGGTCACGTAGCGTCCCAGCCGCAACAGGCCAAAAAGGATCTGGAAGAGTCCCCCCAGCACCACAGCCGCCATCACCAGGGGCAACAACTCACCGGCGGCCACGTCCTGGTTGACCCCCAACTCCGCCAGTGTGGCCACCACGCCGGCAACGGCAACGCTCATGGGTCCTGTGGGGCCGGACACCTGGGAGGGCGTACCGCCGAACAGGGCCGCAAAGAACCCCACCACCACAGCCCCATAGAGACCATAGATGGCGCCGCCTTCCCCCAGCGCAGCATTGCCGAAGGCCAGAGCCAGGGGCAGAGCCACCACGGCAGCGGTGACTCCCCCCAACAGGTCTCCACGAAGATTTTCTCGATGAAGACCATGGGGAGCCAGAAATCTCAGGTTGACCACGGGTTGCGCCGGCAAAGAGCCAGGCGAACTGTAGGCGCAGGCATCATTACAAAACCGTTACGTCATCATCACAAAATCAGGTGACAATTGACCCAACAACCGGGCCATATCTCTCTAAAGTGGCCGGGATCCATTGCCCAGGGACCACGGACCCGAAGGGTAAGCCCTGGTAATGCCCCCTCAGTGATCTCTGCCTCGACAGAAGCGCCTGCCAGTGTTGCCGTGGCCGCAGCGCCGGATCACTGCCGCTCCGTGCCGCGCCATTTCCTCAGGCCGCCAAAACCATGGAATCCGACGGTGGGCCTGTTTCTGTGTGGCTACCTGTTGGCAGGATTGACCATCTGGGGATGGTTTGCGGGCAACTGGCCGCTTCCCCTGCTGGTGGCCACGGGATTTCTTGCCCTCCACCTGCAAGGAACCGTTATCCATGACGCTTGTCACCGCGCTGCCCATCCCCACCGCTTCTGGAATGCCTTCATGGGCCATGGGGCCGCCATGCTGCTGGGGTTCAGCTATCCGGTGTTTACGAGGGTTCACCTGGAGCACCATGCCCATGTGAACGACCCGGAGAAGGATCCGGATCACACGGTGTCCACCTTTGGCCCCCTGTGGCTCATTGCGCCGCGCTTCTTCTACCATGAGTACTTCTTCTTCCGTCATCGGCTCTGGCGACGCTACGAGTTGCTGGAATGGGGCATTGCCCGGGGCCTCTTCCTGGTCACTGTGGTGACAGCAGCGCAGCAGGGGATTCCTGCCGTTTGTGTTCAACTGCTGGTTTGCCCCGGCGTTGCTGGTGGGGGTCACCCTGGGGTTGTTTTTCGACTATCTCCCCCATCGCCCCTTCAACGAACGCAACCGCTGGCGCAATGCCCGGATCTATCCCGGCAAGACCATGAACTGGTTGATCATGGGGCAGAACTATCACTTGGTTCACCACCTCTGGCCTTCGATCCCCTGGTTTCACTACAAGCCCGCCTACGAGGCTGTGAAGCCCCTCCTGGATAGGAAGGGCTCACCCCAGCGCCTGGGTATCTACGAGTCGTGTGACGATCTGCTCAATTTCCTCTACGACGTCTTTCTCGGCATTCGCAGCCACAGGCGCAGCCGCAGCCGGCTGCGCAACCTGGCGCGCATTGTACCCAGCCGCTGGGCCTGTCGCCAGTTGCTTCACGTTCTCCACCGCACGGCTGTGACCCCCTTGCCGCGCCGGCCCTAGCCTCAGGACCCATAACCAGAAGATGGGTATGCCCCGGAAGGGTGGACCCCGCTTTCGCGGGACAGAGGAACCAACGTAACCAGCCTGACCCGAGTTCTGGATCAGGAAGCCAAAGGGGAGGGGGAGGGAGCCTGCTGTGGTTGCGGTTGGTCAGGGGGTGATTCGCTGGAAGCAGGCGCGCCAAACGGGCAGTCCTCTGGCCAGGACCAGCCGCTCCCGCTCTGTGGCCACCGGCAGGGGATTCTCCGGCCACCAGTCCGGCGGCTGGCGAACAAAACATCCCCGGGCCTGCACCAGGGTTGCCATCTCCTCCATTAACGGGTACACGTCACTCTGGAGAAACAACAGGGCGCCAGGGGCCATGGCTGCCGCCAGGGTGTTCAGCAAGCTGTCTTGCAGCAGGCGCCGCTTGTGGTGTTTGCGTTTGAACCAGGGGTCGGGAAACTGGATGGTCACCAACTGCAACTGTCCTGGCGGCAACTGACGGGTCAGGGAGGCCAGGCTCACGGTGACGTTGCAGAACAGATAGTGGAGATTGTCCAGTTGCCGCTGTTGCCGCCGGGTCTCGGCCCGCTCCACCAGGGGACGGCGAATCTCCAGGCCAAGGTGATTGCGCTGGGGATGAAGGGCGGCCATCTCCATGAGGAAATGCCCCCGGGCACAGCCAATATCCAGATGGAGTGGCTGGTGGGATTGTGGAAACAGGGCCGTCAGGCTCGGCAGCTCCAGGGGTTGCTGAAAAAAGCGCCCCAGGGGATTGACATGTTGGCGAATGGAGCCCACGGCTCAACCCTTGGATGGTGTCGATGGGGCTGCGGTGGACCGATCCGCTTCTTTGGGGCAAAGGAAACTCCAGCTTGCGGTAAACCCATGGAGATGGGTCACCCCATGGATGGGGCCAATCTCGCCGCTGCAGAACAACCCGCCAATGGGCAGGTGGGGATAGGTGGTCCGGCAGAGGCCGCTGTCCACGTCGGGTTCCCCGTAGAGGCTGCGGCCACGGCCAACGCAGGCAAAGCAGAAGGCTCCCAGGGGGGGCAGCCTTGTCTGACGTTGTTGCTCCAGCAGGTGTTGGAGTTCCGCTCGGGACGTGCGCCCGTCCCGAAGATGAAATTGCAGCCGTTGCCCGACACGGATACTGTCTGCAACGGCAATGGCGCCGTTGCGGGGGTCCACCCCCACGATGGCGCGAACGAGAAAGTCGTCCCCGGACTCCTCTGCCGCCAGGGAGAAGCTGTTGCTGGCCAGGCCAACGAAGAGGGAATGGCGCACCAATTCCCGGTCCGCGGCATCGAGCCGGGCAATCACCTCCTGGAGACAGCCCACCGGCGCCTGGCCGTCCGTTGTTGCCTTCAGCCCGTGGGCCTGGAGCTTGAGCACCACGTTGCGCTTCGCCTCTTTCACCTCAAAGACGGGTCCAACGGGCCGGCATCCCTGGGCCACCACAGCCTGCACGGTCCAGTCCCCACCGATGGCGAGCCCAATGGCGCCCGTACACGGCTTGTCCTGAAACAGCAGGGAACCGCCGGCGCCGCCATGGGGCGCCGCGATTCCCCCCACTTTCGGGACACCGGCAAAGCCGTAGTCCAGACCGCCCAGCAGATCCTTGATTCCACTGCTGCCCGGGTCCACCAGCAACAGCAGGCCGTTGATGGCGTCCCCATGGGACATGCCCGCCAACTGGCGCCATGGTTCCCGGGGGCCATCCAGGTCGGGCAGGTTCCGGAGGTCGATGTGGAAAGACTGGAGCACGGCCCCCGGCAGACGGATGAGGCTGAGCCCCACAGCGGGCTGCTGCTCCAACTCGCAACTCTGGCCCTGGCGATCCACGCCGATCACGCCGCCGCCACAACAGCCCAGCCAGTGGGTGGCCTGAAAACGCCGTTGCAGCAACGGGAGGACACGGGAAAGCTCACTGGCAAAGCTGGTGCTGATGAACACCACCGCCAGATCCGCCGGACCAAACCCCCGCAGGGAAGCTTGCTGGTCCAGGTCCTGGATGGCCTGCTCCAGGGAGGCATCACTGGCAAGAGCGGAGCGCCACTCACCAGACTTTGATTGGCCTCGCTGAAGCCAGGACAACATGGGCCAAACCAACGCGCTCATCAGAGCCTACTCAATCCATAATCGTGGATGACCGTTTTGTTTTCTCTCCTCCACGCAATGGGCGCTACGCTTGTACAACAACTGATCTGGGCGGAATATCGGGCCGCTGTGGTTCTCACAATCGTCCTGCCCCTGGTGTTGCTGGTCTGGGCCACGGTGCGACAGGAGGACGCCATTGGCCGACTCCTGAACCTGTACTGGAAGGTGTCCAGCCTGATGGTCATCACCGTGCTGCTGCTGGCTGGCGCCGAGCGCTGGGCCTTTGCCGTTGCCGTGGCGGCCCATGTGCTCATCCTGGGCAGCCTCTGGTTCTGGGAAGACATCAATGACGAACTGGCGGATCTTCCCCCCTGGCGTGCTCTGCCCCTCACGACGCGAATCTGGCGGTGGAGCCTCACGGTGTTCACCGTGGCGGGCGGTGTCGCCAGTGGGGCCTCCTTGCGCTGCCTGGGCGGTTTCGAGGCCAGTCCCGTTTGCCCCCTCTGGCGGCATCCTCCCGAAGGCTTCAGCCAGTTGCTGGCCAACGGGCTGAACTTTCTCTTTGGCGCCGCCTGGACCCCCGAGGGGGCCAAATGGGCCGGGTGGTTCGGTCTCATCGTTTACGCGGGTTTCTTCCTGTCATGGTTCTGGGTGCGGTGGCGTCGTTTCGGGCGGGTGGCCGGTGGCTTCTGATTCGGACCACCTGCAGCGGCTGGAGGATCTCAGCGCCCGCCACCACAACTGGGTGCTGCGGTGCCGCGGCCAACTGGCCGGTGGAGATCCCTTCGAACTGATCCTGTTCCGCGGCTTCAGCAGCAGCACCAGCCACAGCACCGCAACGGATGCCGATATGCCTCTCCTGGGGGCCGGTGATCGGTTGGAAACCATTGAAATCCTGAAGGCGCCCCTGCAACCGGAGGTCGAGCAGGTGCTACAACCCGCCATGACGCCGGAGACGTTCTGGCAAACCCTCGCCACCGATCAACCACAGGCCGGCCCATAGGCGCCCCCTGGGCCGGGTTGGCCAGACCCGATTCCCCAAGAACGGGACTCAAGGTGCAGGGGCTTGCGCTGGCGCTTCGGGGGGCGCCAGGTCCATATCCACAGGCTCCGTCTCAGCGGATGTGTCCGGGGCGATCGCTGGAGCCACAGATCCATCCTGCCGGGCATCAAATTGCAACCAGCCCGCACTGAGCAGAACGGCCAGCAGCAGAAAGATGGTGACCAGAATCCACGTGACCCGGTTCAGGGTGTTTTCCGCGCTGCGGGTGCTGCTGAACATGCCAGCCGCAGCGCCAACGGCCATGCCCCCCATGCCGTCCCCTTTCGGGCTATGGAGGAGAACGGTAAAGATCAGAACGGCGCCTATGAGAAGCCAGGCGCCGAGCGCAAACGAGTGAAGCAAACGTCGTTGAAGCGAAAGACCGGCACCAGCCTAAACGCCTGACCCGGCCGGCCGCCTAAACATGGAGAGCCTGAACGGTGCGCCCAGGGGCAACGGAACCCGTCCGGGAGGAGGAAACAACAAGACTGCACCCGCCCATGGCTGGCGGGACGGGAATCTGGAGAATGTCCAGGATGGTGGGGGCCAGGTCCGCCAGGGTGCCGTTGTCCCGCAATTCCACAAGGTTGTCGGCGTCGGAGATCTTGCGTTTTCCCCCCTCAAGCAACAGCAACGGGACGGGATTGGTGGTGTGGGCTGTCCAGGGCTTGCCCGTGGGTGACCGCATGGTTTCGGCGTTGCCGTGGTCTGCTGTGATGAGCATGGCGCCCCCGGCCCAATGGGTGGCCTCCGCGATCCGCCCGACACAGGCATCGACCGTTTCAATGGCCTGCACCGCCGCATCCATGATTCCGGTGTGGCCCACCATGTCCGGGTTGGCGTAATTGACCACGATCAGGGAGTAGACACCCTTGGCAATGGCGCTGATGACCCCATCGGTCACGTCCCATGCGGACATGGCTGGCGCCTGGTCGTAGGTGGCCACTTTGGGAGAGGGCACCAGATGGCGGTCTTCTCCGGGCAACGGCCGTTCCTTGCCGCCATTGAAGAAATAGGTCACGTGGGGATATTTTTCCGTTTCGGCAATGCGGAACTGACGAAGCCCATGGTCGGCCACCACGTCCCCCAGCAGATGGTCCAGAGGCTGGGGGGGGAAGGCAACCTCCACCGGCAGACCACGCTCATATTGGGTAAAAGTGACCACGTCCAGGGGGCCGGGCCATGTGGAGCGGGGAAACCCGTTGAAGTCTTCCAACGCCAGGGCGCGGATCATCTGACGCACCCGGTCCGGGCGGAAGTTGAAGCAGATCAACCCGTCTCCCGGCTGCAGAACCTCTTCCCCAAAGCGGTGGGGCTCAAGGAATTCATCGCCAATCCCCTGGGCATAGCTGGCTTCAACAGCAGCCACGGGATTGGAATGATGGTTGCCGTCATCCTCCGTGAGCAGACGGTAGGCCTTGGCGGTGCGTTCCCAGCGGTGATCACGATCCATGGCCCAGTAGCGGCCACAGAGGGTGGTGAGTTGGCCACAGTTGAGGCTGGCCATCAACTGCTGCAAGTTCTTCACATGTCCCAGACCAGCGCAGTCGGCCGTATCGCGTCCATCGGTAACGCCATGGACACAGACCCGGGAAAACCGACGGCTGGCGGCCCAGCGCAGCAACTCCGCCAGGTGGTCCACATGGCTGTGGACGCCCCCGTCGGATAACAGACCAACCAGATGGAGCGTGGCGCCTCGATCCTCAAGCCGCTGGGCCAGAGCGTTGAATCGGGGATTTTGCCGGAAGGAGCCATCCCGGATCCCATGGCCGATGCGCACAAGCTCCTGGCGCACAATCCGCCCCGAACCAATGGTGAGGTGTCCCACCTCGGAATTGCCCATCTGCCCATCCGGCAGACCCACGGCAGACCCACTGGCTTGAATCAGGGTGTGGGGGTGGGTTTGCCAGAGGGCATCCATGTTGGGTGTTCTGGCCACACGGATGGCGTTGTCTGCGGCGCTCTCACGGTGACCCCATCCATCCAGGATCACCAGCACCACCGGCGCTTCCTGGGGTTGACGATCCATGTGAAGCTGGATCCTGACAGGGATGGAATCCTGGCTACCAGTAGTAGTGGGGGCTGCGGTCACCGGTGATTATTCTCCTCGGTTGGGGGATTGGGGAGGGTCGGCTCGGTCGGTTGCTATTGAATTGCTATTGAATGGAGTGGCCCTGGTGGTGAATTGCACAATCATGGGGCCTCCTGGGGGATTTGTCTTGATCCCGGCTCATTAAGTGAGCATTTCCCAATGTTTATGGCGCCAGATCAATCCTTTGTCGTGATTCTTTCGGGTCCGGCGCTGCGCCGCACCATGACCCGCCTGGCCTCCCAGGTGCTGGAGGCGGCCCATGACCCCGGCCAACTGCTCCTGTTGGGGATTCCCAGCCGTGGCGTGCCTTTGGCGAAGGTGTTGGCGGAGGAACTGGGGCGCCTGGCGGGGCAGGTGATTGAAGCCGGCAGTCTGGATCCTACCTTCCATCGGGACGACCTGCGCACGGTGCCCACCAGACTGCCCCAGGCCACGGTCCTGCCGGCGCCCGTTGATGGACGGGAGGTGGTGCTGGTGGACGATGTGCTGTTCACAGGGCGAACAGCCCGGGCCGCCCTTGATGCGCTCCTGGCCTGGGGGAATCCCCGCACGGTGCGGCTGCTGGTCATGGTGGATCGCGGCCATCGGGAACTGCCCCTGCAGGCGGATTTCGTCGGACGCAACGTGCCCACCCGGCGTTGTGAGTTCATTCGCCTGCACCTGCGACCTACGGACCCGGAGGAGGGGGTTCTCCTGCTACCCGAAGCCCCCTCCCCTTCAGGGTAAGGGAGCCCCGCGGTGGGCGCCGCAGACGGCCACTCAGCAGAGTTCCAACTCGTCGGACTGGAAGTGGAAGCGTGTGCGACCAAAAACCACAACCACGGGAAGGGTGGCGCTCAGAGGCTCTCCCTTCTTCCAGGTGTTGATGATCTCTTTCACTTCGCCCTCCTGGCCATGCATGTCAAAAGGCTTCGACCGATGCTTGGGGTGGCTGTAGACAATGATGGATTTCCTGACCCGGACCCGGTCACCCGGCTGCATGGCAATTGTCCATTGAGACTTCAAGGAGTTGATTTTCTCACACACGCCACAGGGGAGCGGGGCAGGCGGGCCGACCTGTTTCAACATTGTCCTTCCCTTGGAGACGGTCTCCGCCACCTTCTCAACGGCGACAGACGCTTTCGGGGCCGTAATCCACCACCACACCGCCCAATTCACGGCAGGCCTGAAGGTAGGCCTGCCATTCATCCGCGCCCCGGGTCAGATGAAGGCGGAGGTGGCGATCCAGATCCTCAGGGGGAACGTCGTGGCGGCCCCTACCGTTGTGGGCATCGCGACCCACACCCTGCCCGCTCAAGGCTTGGGTGGCTGTAACAATTTCGTCCTCGAGTGACTTGGCATGGGTGCGCCACCAGGGGTGATCCAGCCGGTTGATGACGTCAAAGGCTTCCCACCAGCGCCCCGCATCCCTGAACTCCATGGCCTGGTCATGGAGTTGCTGGTTGAGATGCCAGCGGGTCCGCAGGCTTTCGATGAGCATATCCCGATGGGGTTCCTGCCGGTCACTCAGTTCTCCCAGCAGGGCCACTGCCGTGGACAGTTCACCCCGGCGGTAATGCTCCACCGCCCGATCCCGTTGCTGACGCACCCATTCGGAGAGTCGGGATTGATCCGTACCAACCATCTGGGGTGAGTCGACGAGGCGCTCCAGAAGGTCCAGGGCTTGTTGCCGCTGGCCAGCAACCCAATAGTCACTGGCCAGGATGCGCCGGCAACGAGCCAACTGCGTGGCTTCCCCAATCGCCAGGGACCGCAGATCAGCCAGTTGTTCGCCCGAAGCTACGCAGGCGGCGTGGTCTTCGTCTTCTACAGAGCGCTGCAAGCGTTGCGTCAGGTGATACTGCCAACCATGGACCACCGCCTTGAGCACCAGGAGAACCGTGGCCGCCGCCGCCACGAACTGGAGGAGACGTCGCAACAAAGGGAAGCGGTTCATGGTTGGGGGTTGGCTCAGCGCAGTGGGCCAAGATCAAGGGGACCTTCCAATTCTGTACCGAATTTCCCGTGAAGCAGGCTTTTGACCTGCAGATGGAGGTGGCGTTCATCCGTAATGCTGAAGGCCAGCAGCAGGGCGTCTTGCCCAGGTTGGGCCTGCTGCGGCAGGGGCAGGGGCGGGAAGGAGGCGGGCCAGGGGTTCATGCTGGCCGCTGGAGCCTGCTCCTCCAGCAGTTGGGGTTGACCGTCCACAAAAACAACCTCGCGCCGCAGATCGGCGCCGATCTCCGCCAGCACCAGCTCAAGGGCCGGCTGGTTGGCCTGGGCCGGGGCGAGACGAATCTGCAACGGGGATTCCGTCGGCCAGGGCTGACCGGCCCAGTAGAGGGGATGCCAGCAGTAGGCCTGTTGGCGACGGTCCCAGTATCGAAGCGCCACGCCACGGCTCAGCACGTCCCGCACCTGCACGTTGGGGGTCAGGGCCAGGGCGCCATAGGCCACTGCCGTGAGGGGTTGCCGGGCACAGCAGGGAACACCAGGCAGGCGCTGCTCCAGCCAGCGGCGCACCAGGGGCAGACAGCTTGTCCCCCCCACCGGCAGAACGGCGGTCAGGCTTGACAGATCCAACCCTTCCCGGCGGGCGGAACTGGCCACCTGTTTCAAGAGATTATCCAGCAGTCGGATAAAACCCTGCTGCTGCAGGAGACGCTCCAGCGCAGAACGCTTCAGTTGCCAAGACGTCACGCCACCTTCAGCCCCGACCACGTCCACGGTCGCCTGATCATCGGTGCTGAGTTGGCGCTTGAGTTTCTCTGCCGCACGGATCCATGCTTCCGGCAGGGGTCCCGTGGTCCAGGGGGCCATATGGGCGGCAATCCACTGGTCCAGATCACGGCCGCCCACAGCCGCACCCGCTTTCCCCACCACCCGGGCCACCCGCAGATGCTGAGAGGATCGCGCCAGGTCGTTGCCGTTGAAACGGAGAAGCTGAGAAACAGGCTGGGCCTGCCCTTCTCCCCCCTGAATCTGCACAAGGGCCAGATCGCTGGTGCCAGCACCCAGATCCACCACCAGCACATGGCTACCGGGGGGCAAGCCGGAGCCGATGGCCGCCGCCGTGGGTTCATCCACCAGGGCCAGTTCGGGGACAGGGAGTCTGCCGCCATGGTCCAGCAGCCAACGGCGGTAACCGGCAAAGGCATCCACAGGGGCGGTGAGCACCAGCCGCTCCGGCGGCGTTTGCCGCGGAAGAGCCTGCCAGAGATGCTCCAGAAACAAAGCGCCGCCCCGCTCGGCCCGCTCCACCTGCTCGCAACGGGGCCGGGCGCCGATGGAACGCTTGAATTGGCAGTACAACGCAGCCGGGGGTTGGGGAGGCTGGTTCATGGTCTCCAGGAGGCCGGCCTCGATCACCTGACGTCCCACAAGGCAGGTTTGCCGAGGGGAGTTCAGGTGGTCTGTGGCGCAGTCATCGGCGCAATAGAGCAGGGTGGGAATGATCGGCTCATCCCCATGGCTGTAGGCCGGCACGTTCAGCAGCCGGGGCGGCCCGCCAGTAGCTGGCTGATGGGCCACCACCGTGTTGCTGCTCCCCAGATCAATGGCCAGGGAGCCCCCCTGGGCATCCGCTGCATCCATGGTCAGGGTGAATCCAACTCCAGCACATGAACGGCGGCGCCGTCACCCAGCAGGGAACCACTCAGTTCCGTTGTGGACCCTGGACGCTCCACGGCAATTGTGGCAGGGAGGGCCTCAAGAAACGGCTCGATGGTGGCAAGATCACACTCCTCCGGCGGCGTTGCCGTGGCGTATTGCACAGGAATCACCAAGCGGGGCTTGAGGTCATCGACCACCTGGGCCGCCTGGATCCCGTCCATCACCTTGCTGCCCCCGCCAACAGCCAGCACCAGCACGTCCACACCGCTGAGCAGAACCCGTTCCGCGGCCGTGGGGGGCGCCGCGGCGCCCCCCATATGGGCCATGCGCAGGCCTGCC
>NZ_JENA01000012.1 GCF_000586015.1 Candidatus Synechococcus spongiarum SH4
GCCCGGTCCCCGGGCAAGGGCCTTGTGGAGCACCTTGGCCATTTCCGGGCTGTTGAGGTGATATTCCCCCCCCGTGCGGTACTGCACAAAGCCCATGAACTCCAACTTGCTGCGGCTCAACTCCGGGAAGGCCTTGCTGTGGAAGGCCAGGGTCTCACTCGCCAGTTCGGCGAAGCTGAGGCCCGCCACGCGGCTGGTGGTGCCACGGAAGGCCGTGGCAATCAAATCGGCCCCGATGCCCACGGCTTCAAAGATCTGGGCGCCGTGATAACTGGACAACAGGGAGATGCCGATTTTCGAGAGGATTTTCCGGAGGCCCGCCTCCAGCGCGTAGCGCACGTTGGCCTGGGCCTGGGCGGCATCCATGGGGGGCAGCTTGCCCCGCTCAATCATCTTGACGGTGCGGGGATGGTTGCGCCAGTGACGGGTGGTCTCCCAGGTGAGCCATGGGCAGACGGCGCTGGCGCCATAGCCGATGAGACAGGCCAGGTGATGGGTGGTCCAGCATTGGGCCGTCTCCACCACCAGGGAAGCCCGCAGTCGCAAGCCGGCGCGAATCAGGTGGTGATGGACGGCGCCCGTGGCCAGCAACGGCGGAATGATGCTGTCCATGGGGCCAAGGCCACCGTCCTGCCGGTCCGAGAAGACGAGAATCTCCGCGCCGCGCCGCACCGCTTGCTCCGCTTGCCGGCAGAGTTGCTCCACGGCCTTTTGCAGGCCATCCGGGCCGGTGGCCACAGGAAACAGGGTGCTGAGATGTTGGCAACTCCAGCCTGACGCACTCAACTGGCTCAGTTCGGCCTCGTTGAGCAACGGGGAAGAGAGGTCCAGACGGCGCGCCCCCTCGGCAGATGGCCACAGCGCCGATCCCCGGGCCC
The DNA here is from genome assembly GCF_000586015.1 of Candidatus Synechococcus spongiarum SH4. Classification (GTDB taxonomy): domain Bacteria; phylum Cyanobacteriota; class Cyanobacteriia; order PCC-6307; family Cyanobiaceae; genus Synechococcus_B; species Synechococcus_B spongiarum_F. The sequence continues at coordinate 879 of NZ_JENA01000012.1, forward strand.
CCAGGTGAACGGCAAGGCTCATCACCAACTCTTCCCGCAGGGGGTCAATGGGGGGATTGGTGACCTGGGCAAACCGCTGCTTGAAGTAGTCGTACAGCAGGTGAGGCTTGCTGGAGAGGACGGCCAGGGGGATGTCGTCCCCCATGCAGAAGGTGGGCTCCTTCCGCTTGCCGGCCATGTCTTCGATGATGAGATCCAGATCTTCGGCGGTGAAGCCGACGGCGGTCTGCAATTGGAGCAGTTCCAGGTTGCTGAACCGGGGCTCCCCGCACCACGCCTGGGGGGCAAGCTGTTGCCGCAGTTGCAGCCATTGGCCGTAGGGATAGCGGCCGGCCGCTTCTTCCTTCACCTCCCAGTTGCGCAGCAGGCGTCCCCTCTCCAGATCCACGGCCAACATCTGACCGGGACCCAGGCGCCCTTTCTCCACAATGGCGGCCTCGTCCAGTTCCACCACGCCGGTCTCCGTTCCCATGACCACCAGGCCGTCCCGGGTGACGCAGTAGCGGGCCGGACGCAGGCCGTTGCGATCAAGACAGGCTCCGATCCAGCGCCCGTCGGTGAACGCCAGCAGGGCGGGTCCGTCCCAGGCTTCCTGGATGCCGGACCAGTAGGTATGGAAGTCTTGCAGTTGCTGGCGCCCCTCCAGCTCCGGTTGCTGCTGAAACGCCTCCGGAACCAGGGTCATCAGGCTTTCAATGACGGGGCGACCGCTGCGCACCATCAGCTCCAGCATCCCGTCCAGGTTGGCGGAATCGCTGAAGGCGGGATTCACCACGGGATGCAGGTCCGACGCGGCGTCCCCCCAGACTTGCTTGAGGCCGTCCTGGGCTGCCAGGGACCAGTTGATGTTCCCCAGCAGGGTGTTGATTTCACCGTTGTGGCCCAACAGGCGCATGGGCTGGGCCAGGGGCCAGCGGGGCAGGGTGTTGGTGCTGAACCGCCGGTGGTAGACCGCGTAGGGAACGGCAAAGCGCTCGTCCTGCAGGTCCCTGTAGAAAACCGGCAGCACCTCGGAGCGCACCATGCCCTTGTAGACCACCGTGCGGGTGCTCAGGGAGGCAAAGGAGACATGGCGACTCATCTCCGTCCCCAATACATCGCCAAGCTGGGCGCCAATGCGGCGGCGACAACGAAACAGCAGGCGCTCCAACGCTTCCTGGTCCCCATGGCCTTCATCGATGGAGAGGAGCCACTGCTCAATCACCGGACAGCTTGCGGCCGCCATGGGACCCAGCACGTCCTGGTCAACGGGCGCCACCCGCCAGCCATGGCTGCGGATCCCCAGACGGGCCGCCTGCTCCTCGCAAAGACGGCGGGTGGTGGAGCGGGCCTCCCCGTCCCTGGGTAGAAACACCATGCCCAAGGCGGGAATGTTCCCATCCGGCAGCGCCGCCACGGCAGGCCAGAGCGCCTTCAGCAGGGGCCAGGGAATGGCGCAGAGCACACCGGCTCCGTCTCCGGAGTCCCGGTCACCGCCACAGCCGCCCCGGTGTTCCATGCAGGCCAGGCCCCCCAGGGCTTGCCGCAGGAGCCAGTGGCTCGCCCGGCCGTCCAGCCGGGCCAGAAACCCGACGCCACAGCCATCCCGCTCTCGTTCCAGCCAATCGGGCCCGGAAGAGTCCTGGTAAGGCCAGTTGGAACAGGGGGATGGCGTGGACATTAACAACAGCCGGACTTTAAATTTTCAGGTTAGCCGCGAAGACGGAAATGACAGCGCCTTCAACCCTGTTTGTTCTGGCCAATGGGTAGTGTCGTTGGCCGGTTTGCAGCGCTGAGCGTTTCAAGTTCTTTGCTTTTCGGCCTGTTCGCCCCAGTTCGTGGACAGAACCCGGCGCCCCCTGTTGCCCCGGCGCCGCGTCCCTCTCAAGCGACAGAGCAATTTCAGATCGAGTTGCCGGCCGCACTGCCGCTGCCCCTGCCGCCGTTTCAGGAGACGCAGAAGCCGGGATCCGCCCTGATCACCGGGGACGCCATTGTGTTGAACGGCGCCGAACTCCAGTTTCCATGGCGCCTTGAAGGGGAGTCGGGCTCCGGGCAGCGCCTTGTTGTACCGGTTGAGATCCTGACCCATCGGTTGGGGGCCAGGGTCAACCCCGGGGCGGACGGCCTGCAGTTGGCCTGGTTCGGCCACGTTTCCCCTTTGCAACAGGCCGATCCTCCGTTGGGGAGCGGGCCGGCCGTGGACATTGCCCCCTTGGCGGAGCGCTTCCGTTGGCAGTTCAGGGCCGTGGGTTCCCGGTTGAATCTCCGGATTCCACCACCACGCCTGGTCAACGTGCGGCTGGCGCAATCCGCTGAACGGGTGCGGATCGTGCTGGACTTCCTGGGTCCGGCTCCTTTCCGTGTTGAGGACCGGTCGTTGCTGGTGGAGATGCGCTCCCGGGAGGCCCATTTGCGGGAGATGGAGACCCTCGGCATTCCCCACCAGTGGACACCGGGTCTGCTGAAGCTGCACACAACAGTCCTCAGCGCCAACAGCCGCATTCTCACCCTCGGCGGTCCGGAGCGCCTTGTTCTGGATCTGTCCTATGAGGACTTTCTCGCCCTTCGAGTCCTGGGACCGACAGGAGGGCAAGCCGTTCTCCCACCCCTCAAGCAGTTCCGGCTCAATACCAGGGTCCTGACCCTGGGCAGCAGGAGGTTTCGCCTCCACAGCGTGGCCCTGGACCTGACAAACCCATCGGTCACCATGCTGCCCCTGACCGGATCCGACGGCATGGACGGGCTCGACTCTCTCCAGGCGCTGGCCAACGCCTGGCAAGCGGATCTGGCCATCAACGGCGGCTACTTCCACCGCACTCGCAAACTGCCGTTGGGCGCCATCAAGCGGCAGGGGCATTGGCTTTCCGGCCCGATTCTCGGTCGCGGAGCCATTGGCTGGGGATCAGGAGAGCGGCCGGCGTTCGGGCGGTTGGCGATGAAAGAGACGGTGACGGGACCCAGGGGATCCTTCCCCGTCAGTCACCTGAACAGTGGCTACGTCCAGAAAGGGGTGGCGCGCTATACCCACCACTGGGGCAGCCATTACCGTCCCCTCACCCAGGGCGAGACCGGTTTCCTGGTGCGAGACAACCGGGTGGTGCGCCACTTTGCCGCCTTTCAACTCAAAGGCGGCGTTGCTCTTGCCCCCGAAAGCTGGTTGCTGGTGGCCCGTAGCGGCGCCAGCCTGCCACTGCAGCTTGGTGATCCGGTTGTCCTTGATCAACGTCTGACCCCCGGAGTCTTTGCCCGGCAGCCCCACGTTCTCGGGGCCGGTCCCCTCCTGCTGCAGGGCGGTCGGCCGGTGCTGAATGCCGCCCTGGAGCGCTTCAGCACCCAGTTTCAAAGGGAGAAGGCGCCCCGTAGCATGGTGGCCTGGGGTCAGGGTCAGTTGTGGCTCCTCACGGTTCAGGGTCTGGGCAATTCCGGACCCACCCTCCAGGAAGCCACTCGCCTGGCCCGGCAGTTGGGCATGGAGGACGCCCTCAATCTCGATGGCGGCAGTTCCACCACGTTGGTGTTCCGGGGGGTCACAACCGTGCGGGGGCGGGGCGTGGATTCCCGGGTCCATAACGGTTTGGGTGTGGTGGTTCGCGAGCCGCCGGGGGAGAATGGTTCGCAACGCAGCCGCAACTGAGGAATCGCCATGGCCAGACCCGCCCCGTTCCAGATCACCCCCCAGGCCGCTGTGGAGCTGAGCCGCCAGGCTGCCCTCACGTCCCGCCCGGGGGTTGCCAGCCTGGAGTTACAACCCGGTGGATGCCAGAGCTGGGTCTTGATCATCCGCGCCGGTGTTGTGGTGGGCGAACCCATGGCCCGCACGGACGGCATGACCCTTTGGGCGAGCCAGGACACCATCAACCAACTGGAATCCATGCATCTGGACCACCACCATGACCTGCGGGGCGGCGGCTTCATCCTTCGCGGTCCCAAGGACGTGCAGTTCTGCACCTGTGGCGTTGGCTTCAGCCGCCCATCCAAGGGGGCTGATCAAGACAGTGATGCGGTAAAGTTGTAGATTGTGCGACCCCGCCGCGGTTTATCGCCAGGCCTCGAATGCCCACGATCCAGCAACTCATCCGTACCGAGCGCTCTCGGCTGAGAGACAAGACCAAATCCCCCGCCCTGCGGTCGTGCCCCGGGCGGCGGGGCGTGTGTACCCGGGTGTACACGTCAACCCCGAAAAAGCCCAACTCCGCCCTGCGGAAGGTGGCCCGGGTGCGGCTCACCTCGGGTTTCGAGGTGACCGCCTACATTGGCGGGGAGGGCCATAACCTGCAAGAACACTCCGTGGTGTTGATTCGCGGGGGACGGGTCAAGGATCTTCCGGGTGTGCGCTATCACATCATTCGCGGCACCCTGGATACGGCAGGGGTCAAGGACCGTCGCCAATCCCGCTCCAAATACGGGGCAAAGCAGCCCAAGGAGTGACCCGAGCCAAGGTCTGCTCCGTCACTGTTCAACTTCCCACCGATTTTTCCACTGTCTCCACCCCATGTCCCGCCGCAATACCGCCGAGAAGCGTCCGGTTACGCCTGATCCACGCTTCAATAACCGTCTTGCCGCCATGCTGGTGGCCAGGCTCATGAAAAGCGGCAAGAAGTCCACGGCGCAGAGGATTCTGTACGAAGCCCTCGATCTGGTGGGGGAACGCACAGGCGGCGACCCCGTCACCCTGTTCGAGACTGCCATTTGCAACATCACCCCCCTTGTGGAAGTGCGGGCTCGGCGCGTCGGTGGCGCCACCTATCAAGTCCCCATGGAGGTGCGCCCGGAGCGGGGCACAGCCATGGCCCTGCGCTGGCTGGTGAATTACTCCCGGGCCCGCTCCGGGCGCTCCATGGCCCAGAAGCTGGCGGGGGAGTTGATGGACGCCGCCAATGAAACCGGCAGTGCCGTCCGCAAACGGGAAGAAACCCACAAGATGGCGGAAGCCAACAAAGCCTTTGCCCACTACCGCTACTGACCGTTCTTCCCCTGACGTTGTACCCCAGGTTCCATGGGCGGGCACGGCGTCAGGGGAACGGATTTGTCTGTAGAGTTGCCCCGCCCTCGGTCAGAAGCACACACTTCGGAGGTTTTCCGTGTCCCGCAATGTCTCCCTGGACCACGTTCGCAACATTGGCATTGCCGCCCACATTGATGCCGGCAAGACAACCACCACCGAGCGGATTCTGTTTTATTCCGGTGTGGTGCATAAGTTGGGCGAGGTCCACGACGGCGCTGCCGCAACGGATTGGATGGCCCAGGAGAAAGAGCGGGGCATCACCATCACGGCAGCCGCCATTTCCACCAGTTGGCGAGACCATCGCATCAACATCATCGACACCCCCGGCCACGTGGACTTCACCATTGAGGTGGAGCGGTCCATGCGGGTTCTGGATGGGGTGATTGCCGTGTTCTGCGCCGTGGGGGGCGTCCAACCCCAGTCGGAAACCGTCTGGCGCCAGGCGGACCGCTACCAGGTGCCCCGCATGGTCTTTGTCAACAAAATGGACCGCACCGGCGCTGACTTCCTCAGTGTCCATGAGCAAATCAAATCCCGCCTGCGGGCCAACGCCTTCCCGATCCAGCTTCCCGTTGGCGCGGAGGGGGATCTGAGCGGCATCGTGGATCTGGTGCGCAACAAGGCCTACCTCTACAAGGACGACCTGGGCAAGAACATCATCGAAGCTCCCGTCCCCGACGCCATGGCCGCCCAGGTGGAAACCTGGCGTGGTGTGATGATGGAGGCGGTGGCGGAGTCCAGCGAGGATCTCCTGGAAGCCTTCCTGGATAACGGCGAGCTCACCCAGGAGCAACTGGTCCGCGGGATCCGGGAAGGGGTGCTTCACCATGGCCTGGTGCCCATGCTCTGTGGCTCCGCCTTCAAGAACAAGGGGGTGCAGTTGCTGCTGGATGCGGTGGTGGACTACTTGCCGGCCCCCGTGGACGTGCCCCCCATCCAGGGGGTGCTGGAGAGCGGCGAGACAACCGTGCGCGCCTCGGACGATGAGGAGCCCTTCAGCGCCCTGGCCTTCAAGGTGATGGCCGATCCCTACGGCAAGCTCACCTTTGTGCGCATCTATTCCGGTATCCTGAGCAAGGGCAGCTATGTGCTGAACGCCACCAAGGGCAAAAAAGAGCGTATTTCCCGCCTGGTGGTGCTCAAGGCCGACGAGCGGGAAGAGGCGGACGAGTTGCGGGCGGGAGACCTGGGGGCCGTGGTGGGTCTCAAGGACACCACCACAGGGGACACCCTGTGCGCCCAGGAGAAACCCATCGTCCTGGAAACCCTGTTCATTCCCGAGCCGGTGATCTCCGTGGCCGTGGAGCCCAAAACCAAAGGGGACATGGAAAAACTCTCCAAGGCGCTCCAGTCCCTGTCCGAAGAAGATCCCACCTTCCGGGTCAGCACGGATCCGGAAACCAACCAGACGGTGATCGCCGGCATGGGGGAGCTCCACCTGGAGATTCTGGTGGACCGCATGTTGCGGGAGTTCAAGGTGGAAGCCACCGTGGGGGCCCCCCAGGTGGCCTACCGGGAAACCATTCGCGCCAGCGCCCGGGGCGAAGGCAGGTTTGTGCGTCAGTCCGGCGGTAAAGGCCAGTACGGCCACGTCATTATCGAGATGGAGCCGGGAGAAGCCAATTCGGGCTTTGCCTTCGAGAGCAAAATTGTCGGTGGCGTGGTTCCCAAGGAGTACATCAACCCAGCCCAGAAAGGCATGGCGGAAACCTGTGCATCCGGCGTGCTGGCGGGCTATCCCATGATTGACGTCAAATGCACCCTGGTGGACGGGTCCTTCCACGACGTGGACTCCTCGGAAATGGCTTTCCAGATTGCCGGTTCCATGGCCTTCAAGGATGCGGTTCACAAATGCAGGCCGGCCCTGCTGGAACCCATGATGAAGGTGGACGTGGAAATCCCGGACGACTTCCTCGGCCCCATCATTGGCGACCTATCGTCTCGCCGTGGTATGGTGGAAGGCCAGACCATCGAGGACGGCATCGGCAAGGTCACCGCCAAGGTGCCTCTCTCCGAGATGTTTGGCTACGCCACAGAACTCCGATCCATGACACAGGGTCGGGGTCTATTCTCGATGGAATTCAGCAACTACGAGGAAGCTCCTCGCAATGTCGCTGAGGCGATCATCGCCAAGAATCAGGGCAAATCCTGATTTCCATCCCTCATCTGAAAACCTCCCCGATTCTTTCCATCAATGGCACGCGAGAAGTTCGAGCGGAACAAGCCCCACGTCAACATCGGCACCGTCGGCCATGTTGACCACGGCAAAACCACCCTGACCGCTGCAATCACCAACGTCCTGGCGGCCCGCGGCAGCGCCCAGGCCCAGGCCTACGACGACATTGACGGCGCCCCTGAAGAGAAGGAGCGTGGCATCACCATTAACACGGCCCACGTGGAGTACGAGACGGAGAACCGTCACTACGCCCACGTGGACTGCCCTGGTCATGCGGACTACGTGAAAAACATGATCACGGGGGCCGCCCAGATGGATGGCGCCATCCTGGTGGTGGCCGGCACCGATGGCCCCATGGCCCAGACCCGGGAGCACATTCTCCTGGCCAAGCAGGTGGGTGTTCCCGCATTGGTGGTCTTCGTCAACAAGAAAGACATGGTTGACGACGAGGAGTTGCTGGAACTGGTGGAACTGGAAATCCGGGAACTCCTCAGCAAGTACGAGTTTCCCGGGGACGACATCCCGGTGGTCATGGGTTCCGGCTTGAAAGCCCTGGAGGCCATCCAGGGGGGCGCCACCGGTGAGCGGGGCAAGGATCCATGGATTGACAGTATCCTGGACCTCATGGATGCCGTGGATGAAAGCATCCCCGAGCCGGAGCGGGAAGTGGACAAGCCTTTCCTGATGGCCGTTGAGGACGTGTTCTCCATCACGGGCCGCGGCACCGTGGCCACCGGCCGGATTGAGCGGGGCGTGGTCAAGGTCAACGAAGAAGTGGAGATCGTTGGCTTGAAGGACACCCGCAAGACCACGGTCACCGGCGTGGAAATGTTCCGCAAGCTGTTGGACGAGGGCATGGCCGGCGATAACGTTGGTCTGCTCCTGCGGGGCATTCAGAAGAATGAAGTGGAGCGCGGCATGGTTCTGGTGAAGCCCGGCTCCATCACTCCCCACACCAGGTTCGAAGGGGAGGTCTATGTGCTCACCAAGGAAGAAGGCGGCCGTCATACCCCCTTCTTCGCTGGTTATCGTCCCCAGTTCTACATCCGCACTACGGACGTGACGGGCCAGATTACCCAGTTCACCGCTGACGACGGCTCCAAGGCGGAGATGGTGATGCCTGGCGACCGCATCAAGATGACCGGTGAGTTGATTGTGCCGGTGGCCATTGAGAAGGGCATGCGCTTTGCCATTCGCGAAGGTGGTCGCACCATTGGCGCCGGCGTGGTCTCCAAGATCATTGCCTGAGACGATTCACGGAGGGCGGGCCTTCCCTTGAAGGCCCTGGAAACCCTCACTGCGACTGGTTGTCCGCCCCCCGCACCTTGACAACTCAACCCTTCCATGGCCCACGCCACCACCTCTGAGCCCTTGCAATGACCAGAACCCTTGCACAGCAGAAGATTCGTATTCGCCTCAAAGCCTTTGACCGACGGATGTTGGACATCTCCTGCGAGAAGATCATTGACACCGCAGACCGCACGGCAGCCACGGCCATCGGGCCCATTTCCCTGCCCACCAAGCGGAAGATCTACTGTGTGTTGCGTTCTCCCCACGTGGACAAGGATTCGCGAGAGCACTTTGAAACCCGCACCCATCGGCGGCTGATTGATATCTACAACCCCTCCTCAAAGACAATCGACGCCCTCATGAAGTTGAACTTGCCCAGTGGGGTGGACATTGAGGTCAAGCTCTAGCCGCCACACAGCAAGCCCCATCTGTCTAGGGTCGAACAACTTGCTGCCCTATGGCCATGATCAAGCCACTGGCGGTCAGGGAGCTTCCCCTGTTTCTGTTGTCCGGAGTGGTGCTGTTTCCCCGTGAAGTGCTTCCCCTGCACATTTTCGAATACCGCTACCGGATCATGCTGAAGACGGTTCTGGAGGCTGATCAGCGCTTTGGGGTGATCAACTGTGATCCTGAGACCGGTGAACCCAGCACCGTGGGTTGTTGCACGGAAATCCTCCAGCACCATCCCATGGAGCGTGACCGCAGCGCCATTGTCACCAGGGGCCAGCAACGTTTCCGCGTCTTGAACCGGGTCCGGGACACACCCTTCTGCATTGGACTGGTCAGTTGGCTGGAAGACGGTCCCCCCACAGCGGATTTGACGGGTCTTGTCCAGAACGTCCATAGCGCCCTTGGCGATGTTGTCAAGCTTTCCGGCAAGCTTTCCGGCAAGAGTTTTCGCCTGCCAGAAGATATCCCTCTGGATCCTGAGGAGATGTCGTTCTGGTTGGCTTCCCGTCTGGACAATGCAACGGCAGCCCAGCAGCACCTTCTGGAGATCACGGATACAGCCGACCGCTTGCAGCAGGAATATGCCCTGCTGGACCAGGCCCGCCGACAGTTGGCCGCACGCACAGTGCTGAAAGACCTGGAACAGGGAACCAAAAACTAGAGGCCCGTCATGCCCTGGCTTCTGTTCCTGGTTGGCGGTGCTCTGGCGCTGGCGCTTTGCGCCTATCTGGCCGGCCGGCGCCCCTATCGATCCCCGCAAAGTGTGGCCGCCAATTACGACCACTGGACCCGTGACGGCCTCTTGGAAAGGCTTTGGGGGGAGCACATCCATCTTGGCTACTACGGTGATCCTCCCCAACCCCAGGATTTCCGGGCCAGCAAAGCGAGACTGGTCCATGAAATGGTCCAGTGGGCCGGTCTTCACCGGCTACCTCCGGGCAGTCGCCTCCTGGACGTGGGTTGCGGCATCGGGGGCAGTGCAAGGATTCTGGCCCGGGATTACGGCTTTGATGTTCTGGGCATCAGCATCAGCAGTCAGCAGATCGACCGGGCCCGGGCATTGACGCCGGAACACCTGTCCTGCCGTTTTGCCGTGATGGACGCCTTGGCCGTACCCATGGCGGACGGGTGTTTCGATGCGGTCTGGACCGTGGAAGCGGCACCCCACATTGCCAACAAGCAATGCTTTGCCAACGAACTGCTGCGCCTCCTGCGACCAGGTGGTCAGTTGGTGATGGCGGATTGGAATCAGCGAGATCCCCGCCGCCAGCCGCCCAGCCGGCTGGAGCGGATGGTTCTGAACGTTCTGCTGACCCAGTGGGGACATGCCGCCTTTGCCAGCATGGAAGCGGTCCGGGAGCATCTGCAGGCCAGCCCCCATGGCTGTGTCAATCTGCACAGCGCGGATTGGAGCCGGGCCACGTTGCCTGCATGGCCGGAGGCCATCCGGGAAGGCTTTAGACGACCGTGGGCTGTACTCTCCCTGGGACCGGCGGCGGTGGTTCAGGGTCTTCGGGAGGCGCCCACCATCCTTCTCATGGCCTGGGCTTGGCGCCGGGGGCTGATGCGTTTCGGGGTGTTTCGCGCAGAGCGCGCAGGATCCGGTGGCGATGGTAAATCCATTGCCCACAGGCCGTCACGGTGAGCCCAGCGCCAATCACCACCATGGGGATGGTTTGCAGCTTTTCGCTGTCGGTGCGTTGCAGACCGGCCAGCAAACCCAGGCACGCCATGGCGAGGGCAGCGAGGGCAGCCAGTCGGGAGAAGGGATGGGGCGGTGTATTCACAATCAGGGTAAGCCGTGATCCACAGGAAGATCAAACCGCTGCAGCAAGGTGGCGGTGAGCACCTCCACCCCTGTTGCGATGGCCCTCTCATCAGGGTTAAAGCAGCCATGGTGGAGGGGATAGCAGCCCTCGGGCCCAGCCACCCCAAGGCGGAACATGCAGCCGGGCACGTGCTTGAGCATCTCGGCAAAGTCTTCCGCCCCCAGGGAGGGCTGATCGAGGTATTCCACGTTGTCGTCCCCCAGAACGGTGCGGGCCGCTTTTTCCAGACAGCGGGTCTGGCCGGGGTCGTTGAATACGGACGGGGTGATGGCGCGGAGGCTCACATGGGACCGGGCGCCGTGGATTCCCACGATTCCCCCGATCACCCCCTCAATCCAACCGGGTAGCTGCTGGTGGGTGTCCGGATGCAGGCAGCGCACCGTGCCCTTCAGCAGGACACGGTCGGCGATGACATTGAAGGCGCAGCCCCCCTGAACCTGGCCAAAGCTGATCACCACCGGGTGCAGAGGGTTCATCCGGCGACTGACAGCCTCCTGGAGCCCGGTGACCACCTGGCTGGCAATCCAGATGGCATCCAGGGCTTCATGGGGGCGGGCCCCATGGCCGCTTTCCCCCAGAATTTCAACAATCAACTCATCCGCCGTGGCCGTGAACACGCCTGAGCGCACCCCCACCTTGCCGGCCGCCAATGGAGGGTGTACATGAATACCGAACAGGGCATCCAGACCCTCCAGCGCCCCCGCCTTGACCATCCAGCTTGCCCCCTGGGCAATCTCTTCAGCCGGCTGGAACAACAGCCGCAGTGTCCCCGGCAAGCGGCGAGCGAGGGGGGCCATCACGTGGGCCACCCCGATCCCCACCGTGGTGTGGATGTCGTGGCCACAGGCGTGCATCAGGCCCTGTTGACGGGACGCAAAAGGCAGTCCGGTGCGCTCTTCAATGGGCAAGGCATCCATATCCACCCGCAAGCCGATACTGGGGCCGGCTCCCCCCCCCAGTTCAGCCACCACCCCGGCGCCGCCAATCCCTTCCCGCACATCGAAGCCCAACTGATACAAGGAGCCGGCCACAAAGGCGGCTGTCCGTTGTTCCTGACCACTCAACTCCGGATGGGCATGGAGGTGGCGGCGAATTTTCACCAGATCCGGTTGAAGGTCTTGCACCTGCTGGCGCAACTCCGTGAGGGCAAGCAAGCTGGCCATGCCCATCAAGACTGCACCGACGACAGGAATTCCTGAAGATCCCGCACCGGGCCCGGGGGCCAGTGGCGCACTGCCAACAGCCATTGGGCATCGGCATAGCGATCATCCAGACCGACACTGGCGGCCCAATGGCTCTCCGCCTCCCCCTGCAGACCACGGCGCCAGAGCAGTGCCGTGAGGGCAGCGCGAGCATCGGCAAAGAGGGGATAACGGCGAATCAGTTGACGGAACGTCTCCTCCGCAACCACCAGATCACCCAACTCCATGGCGGCCAGCGCCTGGCTGGATCGGGCCAGGATCAAGTCGGGTTGAATCCGGGCGGCAGCGCCATAGCTACAGTGCGCCCCCCGCCAATTGCCCCGTGCCCCTTGCATGGCCCCCAGACCATAGAGGGCATCAGCCTCCGCCTTCACTGACGCCGCCGCCAGCGGGTCACCCGTAGCCAGGCTGGGGGACCAGCAACTGAAGAACAGGATCAAGGCCATGACACTCAGCCATGGCAACAAGTGGCCCATCAAGGGAGTGGTGTGCATACTGGCCAGTGTAGATGACCTCTGATCCGGAACCGGGGTTACGGTTTTCTTTGCTGTTCCGAACTGGCAATTGGGGCAATCCTGACCACGGCAGCCATGGTGTGCGGTCACAATGGGGTTTGCGTCTCCCGCCCTGTCCATGCCCGCCACGCTGGCAAAACTGACGTACCAGGCATTACAAAAAGGCAAAGGGGCCTTCAGTCTTGCCCATAAGGAGGTCAGCCTCCGCCTGCTGAAGACCATGGCCCCCGATGCAGTGGTCAAAACCCTTCCCCTGCAGCCCGGCGCCGTTCAGGCACTCCATGACGCCATGGATCTTCTGCTGGAGCGGGATTGGCAGGATGGGGAAGAGGGAATCTATCCCACCGAGCTGCTGTTTTCCAGTCCCTGGAAAGACTGGGCCGTCCGCTATCCCCTGCTGTGGCTGGATAGCCCTGCCGCCTGGGACCGCCAGCGCCGGCGGGATTTTCAGGACCTGCCCGGAACCGTCAACCGCCGGCATTACCCCGCCTACTACCTGCGCAACTTCCACAACCAGACGGATGGGTATCTGAGTGACCATTCCGCCGCCCTCTACGACCTGCAGGTGGAGATTTTGTTCAACGGAGCTGCGGACCCCATGCGCCGGCGCCTGCTGCGGCCGTTGAAGCAGGCATTGCCCCGGTTGGCAGTTGGCGATGATCCCTTGCAACCGGTGCGCATTCTGGATCTGGCCACAGGCACAGGCCGCACCATGCACCAGTTGCGGGCTGCATTCCCCCGGGCCCAGCTTGTGGGCTGTGATCTATCCGAGGCCTATCTGCGGCAGGCGGGGCGCTGGCTGGCGGAACGGCCAGGGGAGTTGCCCCAGCTTGTGCAGGCCAACGTGGAAGCCGTTCCCTTTGTGGACGGTTGGTTTGACGCCGTCACCTGTGTTTTCCTGCTCCATGAACTGCCGCGCTCGGCCCGGGCCAACTCCATGAAGGAAGCGTTCCGCCTCCTCAAGCCCGGCGGCGTTCTGGCGGTCCTGGATTCCGTCCAGCCAAAGGACTCCCCACAATTCAAGGTGCTTTCGGACAACTTCCGGCGCGTCTACCACGAGCCCTTCTACGGGGATTACATGGCCGACGCCATCGAGACCCATCTGGAGCAGGCCGGCTTCACGTTGCTGCCCAGTGAAACCCATTTCCTTTCCCGCCTGTGGCTGGCAAGGAAACCTGCTTGAGACACTAAGGAACCTCTGAATTAGGCTTGAGAAGAGTTCCATAGAGGATTGGGCATGGGGATGGGGGAGCTACGGCGGTCAAACCTGGTCCAAAATAGCTAAAAGTAGGCGCAACCCTTGCCAAATGGTTGAGTTTGTGTCTGCTGGATCGCAAGCAGACACACGGATGCCCTGGGATTCACACCGGACAAGACTCCCCACGTAGGAGGTTGGCAAAGCCCCGCAGCAGGGCCAAGCGATTCTCGTTCCCCGCCAGGCCTCGGTAGCGGGTCTTGTTATAGCCAACCATCTGCTTCACATAGAAGAACAGGTGTTCCATCTTGGCCCGCACACTGGCCTGGCACTGCTCCATGAGGCGCTCCAACGAGTCTCCGGCCACCTTCCTGCGTTGGCCGGCCCGCAGGGCACTATGCCAGGCCACCTGACGATCCCGGTGGGATGGGCGCTTCGCAATGCCCCGATATCCTGCATCACCCCGGACACCCTCCTCCTCCCCATGGAGTAACGGGTCTGCAGGAACCAGGTCATGGACGTTGGCAGCAGTCGTCACCACCCTATGGGCCACCCTGTCTGATCATCCACCCCAATAGGCAACTTCATGCCGCAGCGCCACTGCTGCCCCTTCTTGGGCTGCTGCATCTCAGGGTCACGTTCTCTTCTCCGGTGCTTCCTCGATGCAGGCGCCGCGAGATGCTGGCAGCCATCATTGTTCCCTCCTGCAGGAGCAGACCCTCTGCTGCCAGATGCTCCTTGATGGTCTCAAACAGCACCTTCCCCAGTCCATGACGCTCCAACAGGTGGCGGAAGGTGCGGATCGCCGTCTCGTCCGGCGCCTTCTCCAGACGGATGCCGCTACAGCGGCCCACACTCTCCACCTCCTAGAGCCTGTCCTCCATTCCCGGATCACTGAGGTTATAGAACAGTTGCACACAATGCACCCGCAGCAGCCGCTCCATGCCAGCGGGCCTCCTGCCAGATCACAGTCTCTCACTCCATCCTAACACACCCCCCATCACTTGTTCAGAGATGCCATAGATGCGAATTCCCTGCTGATTATTGTTGGAACGGTTGTTCATGCGTTGCAATGGGGGAAGGGACGTGAAAAGTGTGAAAAGAACGTTGAAATCAAGAGTGAAGTCAACAGGATGCCAGAACTTTTTGGCAGATCCAAGCCAGAATCGCCACCATCTTTATCACATCAGGGTGAATCAGGCCAATTCCGACGGGGGATCCGCCGGGGAGAGGCTGCCTGTTGCAGCCCCGTCTGTTGCAAGCCATTGTCGAGCACGGTCCAGGATGGACGCCTCATCGGCAACGGCCAGGCGCCCGAAGCGCTCTCGCGCCGCAGAAACGCCATTAGCGCCCCCAGTTGGGGGCCGGGGGAGACGGACAGGGCCTCCTGC
>NZ_JENA01000013.1 GCF_000586015.1 Candidatus Synechococcus spongiarum SH4
CCTTCAATCGGCATCCTTTCCATCTGTACTTTCGTTGACACGGGGAACGTTCTGTTCTTTGGTGCTTCTTCACCCTACCCGGGAGCGTCGTTGCTGTTGTCCACCACCTCGCCATTGAAAAAGTTGGCCAGTGTTTTGGCGGTGGCATCCAGTGAGGCGCCGGGGGGCATTGCTGAAGCCGGGGAAGGAGAGGGTTCCCGACGGGTGTGGTTTTGCTTCCGGGGGTTGGGAGTGGGCTGAGATTGAGGTCTCGGCTGAGGGGGGAATTGTTGGGCCTGAGCCGGGGCCTGGATTGGGCGGGGCGGGTCAGCCGCCCTCTGCCGGGAAGGGCCGGGCGCTGGTTCTGAGGCAGAGACAGGGCGTTGGCCGCGGTCAGCTTTTCCAGATTGCGCCCCCGTCAGCACCAGACGGGCCGTCTCGCCAAGGGCTGCGGCGACCGCCTGCTCCAACAACGGTCTCCGGGCCTTGGCCATCGCCAGCCATGCCTGATTGATCTGCACCACCACCCGGGATCCATCCCAGGACGCCACCTTCCCGTTTTGCTGCAGCATGGTGCGGGTGGAGGGCAGTTTCAGTTGGGCCAGGATGGCCTGCCAGAGCGTATCCTGTTCCGAAGCTTTGCCTGCACTCTCCTCTGCCGAAGGATCCCTGGCGGCGGGGGGCGTGGCAACGGGTGCTCCGGCCCTGGACGAGACTTGCGGACGCTGGTGGGGCGCTGCTGCGGGCTGACCCGCTGGCGCAGGTGCGGAGGGTACGGGTGGCGAAGGCAACCCGCGCTGGCGGTCGCCGGAACGGTCCGCGGCAAAGGAAGGGGGCTGGACTGGAACTGGAACAACTGCGGGCCTTGGTTCCGCCAGGAGACCGGCCAGCAACACCTCCAGGGCGAGGCGGGGCTGGCTGCTGTGGCGGAGTTGGGCTTCAGCGCCCTTGAGATCCCGCAATACGCTGAGCAATGGCTCACGGCCAAACTGCTGCGCCAGCCTGGCGGCTTTCTCCCAACTGGCGGGGCTGACGGTGGTGAGCGCCTGGCGGTCAGGGGCCAGAACCGCCACAAGGAGATCCCGCAGCAGCGCGGTCAACGCTTGCAGGATGGCGTTGGGTTCATAGCCCCGGTCAAACAACTGGCGGGTCAGCGCCAGCAAGGGGAGGGGCTCCCCGTTGGCCAATGCGGTTCCCAGTTCCAGCGCCTCCTGCTCCGGCACGGCGCCCATGAGTTCCCAGACGGCGGTGGCCTCAATGGGGGGTGGCAGCAGGCTGAGCTGGTCCAACAGACTTTCCGCATCCCGCAGGCCGCCCTGGGCAAATTGGGCCACCAGGCGCAGGGCATCGGGAGCAATGGCAATCTGCTCCTGCCGGCTGATCCAGCTCAGATGCTGCACCAGCTCCGCCAGAGGGATGCGGCAGAAGTCAAAGCGCTGACATCGGGAAACGATGGTGGGCAGAACCCGTTGGGGATCTGTTGTGGCCAGCACAAAAACCACCCGTGGCGGCGGCTCTTCCAGGGTTTTGAGGAGAGCGTTGAAGGCCGCGGTGGACAACATGTGACACTCGTCCACCACATAGACCTTCCAGCGCAGTTGCACAGGCGCAAAACGGGCCCGCTCGATGAGCTCCCGAATGTTGTCCACCCCTGTGTTGGAGGCGGCGTCAATCTCGATCACGTCCAGAGCATTGCCGGCGGTAATGGCGCCACAGGCCTCGCACTGGCCGCACGGTTCCGCCGTGGGTTCCGGGCTGCTGGTGCAGTTCAGGGAACGGGCCAGAATGCGGGCGCTTGAGGTTTTGCCCGTTCCCCTGGGTCCGGTGAACAGGTAGGCCGGAGCAATCCTCTGCAGCCGGATGGCATTGGTCAGGGTGCGCACAATCGGGGCCTGACCCACAAGCTGGTCAAACCGCTGGGGGCGGTAGCGGTGGTGTAACGGCTCATAGGACATGGTCGACGGCGGTTTCCTGGTGGCTCGGAATGTCGCGCTGGAGCGTCACCTTGTTGCCATGGTGCTGGTGCTGAGTGACCATCTCCGCAGTGACGGTGAAGGTTTTGATGTCATGTTTGGAGGGCAGGCTATACATCACGTCCAGCATCAGATCCTCCACCAGGCTCCGCAGCCCCCTTGCCCCTGTCTGTCGTCGCACCGCCTCCCGGGCAATGATTTCAATGGCGCGCTCTTCAAACACCAACTGCACGTCGTCCATGCTCAATAGTGTTTGAAACTGCTTCACCAGGGCGTTGCGTGGTTCCGTCAAAACGGCCCGCAGCGACTGCTCATCCAGGGCATCCAGCACGGTGACGACCGGTACGCGCCCGATAAATTCCGGGATCAGTCCATACTGCACCAGATCCTCCGGTTCCAGCTTTCTCAAAATGTTGGCTGTCGAGGGCTGTTGCCTCTGATCCTTGTTCCGGTCATGGACAAAGCCGATGGAGTTCCTGCCCAGGCGGCGTTTCACCACCTCTTCCAGACCCACAAAAGCGCCGCCGCAGATGAAGAGGATATGGCTGGTGTCGATGGCGATGGTCTCTTGATGAGGGTGTTTGCGGCCCCCTTCGGGGGGCACGTTGGCGATGGTTCCCTCCAGAACCTTGAGCAAGGCTTGCTGCACCCCTTCACCGGACACGTCCCGGGTGACGGAGCGGCTTTCACTCTTGCGGGAGATCTTGTCCACCTCGTCGATATAGATAATGCCCCGCTGGGCCGTCGCCAGATTCATGTCCGCCTTTTGCAAGAGGCGCAGCAGGATGTTTTCCACGTCGTCCCCCACATAGCCCGCTTCCGTGAGGGTGGTGGCATCCGTAACGGCGAACGGCACCTTCAGCACCTCCGCCAGGCAGCGCGCCAGCAGGGTCTTGCCGCTGCCCGTCGGCCCCACGAGAAGAATGTTGGACTTTTCCAGTTGGGTGCCGAGGGGGTGTTTCTCATCGCTGCACCCACCAGACCAGGCCAGCCGCTTGTAGTGGTTGTACACGGCCACGGAAAGGGCCTTCTTGGCTTCGTCCTGGCCAACGACGTAGTTGTCCAGGTGGGCCTTGATGTCCTGGGGCTTGGGCACGCTCACCAGGGTGATGGGGGGGGGACCGCCACGGGAGGAGGTTCCTGACGACGGCCCCAGGGCCGGCTGCAAGTTGCCCCCGCCGCCACCCGCCAGCCCGGCGAATTCATCGTCCAGGAGGTCGTTGCAGACGTCGATGCACTCGTCACAGATGTAGACCCCAGGTCCGGCAATCAGCCGCCGGACTTTGTCCTGGGGTTTTCCACAAAAGGAGCACCGAAGCCGGGCGTCGGGTTTCGCTATCGTAGTGCTCCGCGCAAAGTTGCCAGCCACCATTATCCGCCCTACGAGTTGATTGTGGAAGTGGTTGGCGCCGCTTCGGTTCGCCCGTCCTTACCCCTGCATTGAATCATGGTTCAACGCTGGATTCCACCATGGCCGTGCGCACCTTGAAGGTGTTGTGCTCCTCCAGCCAGGCCATGGCCTTCTCCCGTAGCAGGCCCGTCTTCACAAAGGCGTGCAGTTTCCTGGAGTCCAGCTTGCGGGCCTGCCCGGCTTTGAGCTGCTTGCGCAGGGTCCGAATCCGGTCCTCCAACTCGGTCTCTGCAACCGTTAGCTGCTCTGCTCTGGCCACGGTCTCAAGGGCAAGATTGCGTTGGAGACGCCGCCGCGCCTCCTCCAGGTTGGCCAACTCAAGCTGCTGGAGCAGCTTGTCGCTAAACGTGAAATCCGGACTCAACCCCAGCCTCCTGATGAATTCCTTCTTGCGGTCCTCCTTCACCACTTCCATCTCGTTGTCCACCATGGATTGGGGCAGCTCCACGTCCATCTCTTCACAGAGCCTGTTCAGCAGGGCATCCTGACGACTCTCCTTGTTGTCCTCCTGGACCTGGCGGTCAATCTCCCGGCCCAGGGCCTCCTTCAACTCGGCCATGGTGGAAAAGCGGCTCACCTTCTGCGCAAAGGCATCGTCCAACTCCGGCAACCGACGCGCCTTCAATCCGCACAAGGTGATGGATACACGGTTCGTCCCGTTCTCCGGATCCGGATCTTGCCGGGCAGGGCTGCTGTTTTCCGCCTCGCCGTCCTCCCCGTCGGCCTCGTCCCCTTTGGTTTCCTCGGGAAGCGCCCTGGTCTCCCCCACCGCCATGCCGACGATCAAGGGCACAATCCCGCTCACGGTCTCATCCTCCTCCAACCTCTCCTCCAGATCCACCTCCAACTCCCGTTCCCTGGGCAGAGGGGATTCCTCCTCCAGTCCGTCACGGGGCGGCGGCAGCAGCTTGATCACCGCCACGTCCCCCAGCTCCGCCGTGGTTCTCTCCAGAGGCACGGTGGTGCTGGCCTCCCGGCGCCGTTGCTCAAGCGCGGACGCAAGCATGGCCTCGCCGGAGGCTTCCTCCACCTCCACTTCCAGGTCCCGATAGGCTTTCAGCATGGCGCTGGGTCGCACGTCCGCCTCCATGTTCAGCGTGAGGCTCTCTCCGGGTTTGAACTGTTGAGCCAAGGCGTCAAACGAATCCTGAAGCTGCAGCTTCCCCAGCAGGTTCAGATCCTCGTCATTGAGCACGTCCCGGGCCGTGTCCTCCAGCAGTTGCTCCAGGGCCGTGATCCACACCTGCCGGGCGCCCAACTGCTGGAGCACGGCGGTTCGGGGAACCCGGCCCGGGCGGAAGCCGGGCAGCCGCACGGTGCGGCACAGTCCCCGCATGGCTTTGTCGTAACTGCGCTGACAACGCTCGGCAGGGACAACCACCTCCAGGGCCAGCCGGCTCTGGGGGCGCGGAGACGTCTTGACCTGAAGGTCAGAGGCCATGGCGGGGAAAGTACAACGTGTAAGGATGCCCGATCCTAGGCAACCGCGCCATGGGCAGCGCCCGCCAGGGGCTTAGGCTGGTTTCAGCACAACAACCGATCTCTCCGGTGGATCCAGCTTCCGCCCTGATGACCACTGCAAGCCGCGCCCCTGACCCCTTGGGAGCCTGCCCTCCCACGGTTGCCGTGCTGGGCGCCACCGGGGCCGTGGGCCGTGAACTGATCGCGCTACTGGAGCAGCGGGATTTCCCCTTGGACAGCCTGAGACTCCTGGCTTCCCCCCGCTCGGCTGGCGCCCGGTTCACCTTTCGGGGCGAGAGCCTGGTGGTGGAGGCGGTGTCCGAGGAGACGCTGGCCGGGGCTGATCTGGTGCTGGCCTCCGCGGGTGGATCCGTCTCCCGCCAGTGGGCTCCGGTCATGGGGACCCATGGAGCGCTGCTGATCGACAACTCCAGCGCTTTCCGTCTGGATCCCCAGACGCCACTGGTGGTGCCGGAGGTGAACCTGGTGACGGCCAGCCGGCACCGGGGCATTATTGCCAACCCCAACTGCACCACCATTCTGCTGCTGCTGGCCCTGGCTCCGTTGCGGCGTCTGGCCCCCCTGCGCCGTGTGGTGGTCTCCACCTACCAGTCCGCCAGCGGCGCTGGCGCCCAGGCCATGGCGGAGCTGGAGGCCGCCAGCCGGGATGTGCTCCAGGGCCGACAACCCCGGAGCCGTGTGTTGCCCCATTCCCTGGCTTTCAACCTCTTCCTGCACAACTCCCCTCTTGCCGGGAACGGGTACTGCGAGGAGGAACTCAAAATGCTCCGGGAGAGCCGCAAGATTCTGGCGCAGCCGGACCTGCGCCTCAGCGCCACCTGTGTGAGGGTGCCGGTTCTGCGGGCCCATGCGGAAGCGGTCAACATTGAATTCGACGCTCCTGTCCCGGTGGAGGCCGCCCGGCAGGTTCTGGCGGAAGCCCCCGGTGTGATGATGATTGACGACTGGGCCGCCAACCGCTTCCCCATGCCCAGTGACGTGACCGGGAAGGATGCCGTGGCCGTGGGGCGCGTCCGCCAGGACTTGAGCAACCCCAACGGCCTGGAACTCTGGCTCTGTGGGGATCAGATCCGCAAGGGAGCAGCCCTCAACGCGGTGCAGATTGCCGAAGCCATGGTGCGTCACGGCTGGCTCAGGCCCCCGTTTCCCAAGCAACTCAACCAAGGCGCTGCCGCGCTGGAATCATGAACACCCCCTCGTCCGTCCCCCCCGTCTTTGGGCGCATCATTACCGCCATGGTGACCCCTTTTAACGGGGAAGGCGCCCTGGATCTGGCCACTGCAGCCCGGCTGGCGGACCACTTGGTCAATACGGGCAGTGACGGGGTGCTGGTCTGCGGCACCACAGGAGAATCACCCACCCTCAGTTGGCGGGAGCAGGACGAGCTACTGCGGGAAGTGAAGACCGCCGTGGGCACACGGGCCATGGTTCTGGCCGGGACGGGGAGCAACTGCACGGAGGAGGCTGTGGCCGCCAGCCGCCGGGCAGCGGCTCTGGGTGCGGACGGGGCCCTCCTGGTGGTGCCTTACTACAACAAGCCTCCCCAAGCCGGCTTGGAGGCCCATTTCCGCGCCATTGCCGATGCGGTCCCGGATTTGCCGCTCATGCTCTACAATATTCCCAGTCGTACTGGCTGCTCTCTCCTCCCGGAGACTGTCAGCCGTCTGCTCGGTTGCAGCAACGTGCGGGCCTTCAAAGCTGCCAGCGGCACGGTGGAGGAGGTCACAAATTTGCGGGCTGCCTGTGGACACTCCCTGGCGGTTTACAGCGGTGACGACACCCTCACCCTGCCCATGCTCAGCCTTGGCGCCGTCGGTGTGGTGAGTGTGATCAGTCATCTGGAAGGGTTGCGCCTCCGAGCCATGATCCAGAGCCACCTTGCAGGGGAGGCGGCCGCAGCCCTCGCCCACCATGACCAGCTTCTGCCTCTGATGCATGCATTGTTCCTTCAGCCCAATCCCATACCCGTCAAAGCGGCGTTGGAACAACGGGGATGGTCCGTTGGCGCCCCACGACTCCCCCTTCTTGCCGCAGACGCGAGCCTCAAAGCCCACCTGCATGACCTGATGCAGAGCCTGGAAGCCGCCTCGACTCCGGCTGGACAGACTCTTTCCCCATAGCTTCGCCCATGACCCAAACCCCGAACGGCTCGGTTGAGCCTCTGCGCATCATCCCCCTTGGCGGCCTCCACGAGATCGGAAAAAATACCTGCGTCTTCGAGTACGGAAACGAGTTGATGCTGGTGGATGCCGGCCTCTCCTTCCCCAGTGAAGACATGCACGGGGTCAATGTGGTCATGCCTGATACCACCTACCTGCGGGAAAACGAACAGCGCATCCGCGGCATGATTGTCACCCACGGCCATGAAGATCACATTGGCGGCATCGCGCACCATCTGAGACATTTCACCATTCCCGTCATCTACGGTCCCCGCCTGGCCCTGTCTCTCCTGGACGGCAAGATGAAGGAGGCGGGGGTGAGCGACCGCACCAGAACCAAGACCGTCCGTCCCCGGGACGTGGTGAAGGTGGGGAAGCACTTCAGTGTGGAGTTTATTCGCAACACCCATTCCATCGCCGACAGCTTCTCCCTGGCGATTACCACGCCGGTGGGCGTCATTGTTTTCACGGGGGACTTCAAGTTTGACCACACCCCCGTGGACGGGGAGCGGTTTGATCTGCATCGCCTGGCCCAGTACGGGGAGAAGGGAGTCCTCTGTCTGTTGAGCGACTCCACCAATGCGGAGTTGCCCGGCTTTACGCCACCGGAGCGGGCCGTGTTCCCCAACCTGGATCGCCACGTTGCCCAGGCGGAAGGCCGTGTCCTGGTGACCACCTTTGCCAGTTCGGTTCACCGGGTCAGCATGATCCTGGAGCTGGCCCTCAAGCACGGCCGTCGCGTCGGGTTGCTGGGACGATCCATGCTCAACGTGATTGCCAAGGCTCGGGAATTGGGCTACATCCGTTGTCCCGACGACCTCTTCCTCACCATGAAGCAGTTGCGGGATCTGCCGGATCGGGAGTTGCTGCTGCTCATGACCGGCAGCCAGGGAGAACACCTGGCCGCCTTGAGTCGAATTGCCCGGGCCGAACATCCCCACGTACAACTCAAGACCACGGACACGGTCATCTTTTCCGCCAGCCCCATCCCCGGCAACACCATTGCCGTGGTCAACGTCATCGACCAGCTCATGATGCAGGGAGCCACGGTGATCTACGGCAAGGACAAGGGCATCCATGTGTCCGGCCATGGCTCCCAGGAAGACGAGAAATTGATGCTTGCCCTCACCCGCCCCAGGTTCTTTGTCCCGGTCCACGGGGAACATCGCATGTTGGTGCAGCACTGCAAAACAGCCCGGTCCATGGGGATGCCGGCGGAGCGCATGTTGGTGATTGAGAATGGTGACGTGGTGGAGTTGACGCCGGAGTCCATCCGCCGCGGTGAGCCGGTGAAGGCCGGTATCGAGCTTCTGGACAGCTCCCGCAAAGGGGTGATCAACACCCAGGTGCTGAAGGAGCGTCAGCAGTTGGCGGAGGATGGCGTCCTGGTTGCCCATGTGAGCATCAGCAGCGCAGGCAACATGGGGGCGCCGGCGCGGGTAACCCTGCGGGGCGTGGCCACTTCACTTGCGCCCCGGCACTTTGCCAACTGGACCGACCATGAAGTGCAATGGGTGCTGGATAACCGCTGGCAACAACTCTGCCGTGGCGGGGATGATCTTCAGGACGTGGACTGGGTTGGTCTGCAGCGGGAGGTGGAGTTGGGCCTGCAGCGGCGGTTGCGGCGAGAACTGGAAGTTGAGCCCTTGATCATCGTGGTGGTGCAACCGACCCCCAAGGGATCCACAGCCGTCTACAAAGCCCCCGACACCGAGGAGAAGGGGATCCTGGCGCGCCCCGGTCGCATCGGGGTGCGCCCCAACGGCGTCCGTCCACTGCAACGGAACGACAGCGCCAATGGTCAAAGCAGAAACCCGGCCCTCATGGATCGCCGTCGCTGGGGCGCCAACAGCGCCAATGACGCCATGGCGTCTCCATCCACTGCGCCGTCCGCTCTGGCCAGCCCCGAGCCGGAGGTCAAGCCCAATGGGGCGGGGCCGACAGCAGCGGAGACGGTACGTACGCGCCGCAGCCGCAGCCGCAGCCGCGCCAGCACAACCTGACGGGGTAGCTACAGCATCCCCCGGCCCCCACCATCTGATGAACCGCCCCGCCATTCTTGCCCTGGACCTTGACGGGGTCCTTGTGGACGGCATGGAAGAGTACTGGAGGAGCAGCCTCCATGTGGCCCAGGGCTTTGGCGCCCCACCAATGGCCTCCAACGGGGAGGTTCCCCCGGCGTTCCGGCGCATTCGTCCCTGGGTGCATACGGGTTGGGAGATGGTGGTGGTGGCCTGGGCCTTGGCCCACGGCGCCGCCGAGGCGGTGTTTCTCCAGGATTATCCGGGGGCGCTGCGGCGGTGGCAGGCGCGGCTGGGGCAATCCTCGGCGGCGCTGCAGGGCGCCCTGGAGCGCCACCGCAGTGACTGTCTGTTGCAGGATCGCCAGGGGTGGCTGGCCCGGCACCGCCTCTATCCCGGCGTGGCGGAGCGGTTGCGCCGCTGTGGCGCCGAGGAGGGGGTGGATTGGGTTGTGGTCACCACCAAGGGGAAAGACTTTGCCGCCGCCCTCTTGGAGCAGGACGGTCTCCGGCCCACCGCTGTCCACGGCCGGGAGGACGGCCCCAAAACCCGTGTATTGCAGCGCCTGCTGGAGTGGCGGCAACCGGTCTGGTTTGTGGAGGACCGACTCCCCACTCTTGAAACCGTGATGGCGGATCCCCGACTCGGGGGGATCGGTTGTTACTTGGCAGCCTGGGGCTACTTGCGTCATGCTGACCGGCAGCAGCTTCGCCCACCCGCCCGTTGGCTGGATCATGCCGCCTTCTGTGCTCCATTCTCGGCTTGGCCCACCTGAGGTCGGGCTGTTATGGCTCAAACGTACTTCCTCCGGGTGTGTCAACCCTGGCAAGCGTGGGAATACATCCTCACAAGACCCATCTCTTTCACCATGGCCGTTCACTCCAATTCCTCCGCTGATGCCCAGTCCCGCGATAAGGCCCTCGGGCTGGTGTTGAACCAGATTGAGCGCAACTTTGGCAAAGGATCCATCATGCGCCTGGGGGATGCCTCCCGGATGCGGGTGGAGACCTTCTCCACCGGCGCCCTGCCTCTGGATCTGGCTTTGGGAGGGGGCTATCCCAAAGGCCGTGTGGTGGAAATCTATGGTCCGGAGAGTTCCGGTAAAACCACGCTGACCCTCCACGCCATTGCCCAGGTCCAGAAGGATGGGGGTGTGGCCGCTTTTGTGGATGCGGAACACGCCCTGGATCCCGGCTATGCCGCCGCCCTGGGGGTAGACGTGGAAAACCTGCTGATTTCCCAGCCGGATACAGGGGAAATGGCTCTGGAGATCGTGGATCAACTTGTGCGCTCCGGCGCCGTTGCGTTGATCGTGGTGGATTCTGTGGCGGCCCTCACGCCCCGATCAGAGATCGAGGGGGAGATGGGGGACGTGTCGGTGGGCAGTCAGGCACGGCTCATGAGCCAGGCCATGCGCAAGATCACGGGCAACATTGGCAAGTCCGGCTGTACGGTCATTTTCCTGAACCAACTGCGCCTGAAAATTGGCGTGGTCTACGGCAACCCAGAGACCACAACCGGGGGGAATGCGCTCAAGTTCTACGCCTCGGTGCGCCTGGACATTCGCCGCATCCAAACCCTGAAACGCTCCGGCAAGGAATACGGCATCCGCGCCAAGGTGAAAGTGGCCAAGAACAAGGTGGCTCCACCTTTTCGGATTGCTGAATTCGATATCGAATTCGGCCGCGGCATCAATGCCGTGGGCTGCTTGCTGGATCTGGCCGAGGAGACAGGTGTGGTGGTGCGGAAAGGAGGCTGGTACAGCTATGGAGGGGACAATCTGGGGCAGGGGCGTGACAATACCGTCCGCTGCCTGGAGCAGGACGAGACGCTCCGGCAGACCATTGACGACCTTGTACGCAAGAAGCTCAGCGAGGGCTCGGCAGTCATGGCCAATTCCCTGCGCCCCATCGCTGCCGGCGCCGCCAAATCTCTGGGGGCCGCCGCCCCCCTGCCAGGGAAACCTGCAACGGGCGATGCTCAAGCCATATCGGCAACTGCCACCCGCACACCCTCGGCTGGTGCTTCGGCCTAAGGATTGAAATACGCCTCCATCACCGCCTTGGCAATGGGCAACCCATGGGCAGAGCCTCCCCCCGGGGTGTTGGCGGCAAAGGCCACCACCACAATTTCAGGGTTGTGGGAGGGGGCAAAGCTGGCAAACCAGGAGTGGTCTTCCCCGTGGGAGGAGTTGTCTTCGGCGGTGCCTGTCTTACCGGAAACAGCGGGTAAGGTCTCGCTGTTCATTCCGTATCCGGTGCCGTCCGCCACCACCTTGCGCAACCCCCGCTGCAGGGTGGCCCAGGTCTCGGATTGAAAGTCAACGGGTTGACGTTGAGCCAGCCAATCCACCGGTTCACCCGTTTGCGGATCCAGGGCCGAGAAGTGGGGTTGCACCAGCCAGCCCCCATTGGCAATGGCTGCATAGGCCCGGGCCACCTGCATGGGAGACACCTGCACCACAGACTGCCCGATGGAGGCACTGGCCATGTCTTCAGGGATCCAGGGGGTTTTACCAGGCTCCGCCCAGCCGCGGCCTGCGGCGGCCCACTCCTCGTTGCCCACCAAGCCCGGATCCTCGTCAAAGCCGATCTCGATGCCGCTGCGCTGGGTAAAGCCCAGTTTCACGGCGGCGTCATGGAGCGCCATGGAGCCTGAACCCACACCCACCTGGTAGAAGAAGGTGTTGCTGGAGAAGCTCAGGGCATCCTCATAGCCGATCTCGCCAAACCCCTCGTCGTTATGTTCTGGGAAGCAGTGGCTGCCATAGACAATGCAGGCGGGGGTGTCTAGCTTTGTCTCCGCCGGAAACATCCCGGACTCCATTCCCGCAGCAGCCGTCACCACCTTGAACACGCTTCCCGGGTTATAGGGATTCAAGGCCCGGTTCAGCATGGGCAGGGTGCTGGAGCGAAACAAGGCATCCAACTGTGCCTGGGGCTTGATCAGTTGGGAGAAGAAGTTGGGGTCATAGGCGGGGCGGCTCACCATGGCCAGAATCGCCCCGTCCTGTGGATTCATGGCCACAATGGCGCCCACGGGGTAGTTGGCGATGGCCTTCTCCGCCGCCTGTTGCAGAGCAAGGTCCAGGGTGAGTTGCAAATCCTTGCCCGGCACGGAGGGCTTCTCCCCCAGTGGACGCTGCACGTTCCCGTTGGCGCTCACCTCCAGCGTGCGCCCCCCCCACTGCCCCCGCAGGTGTTGCTCATAGGCGGCTTCCAGGCCGGTGCGGCCAATGCGGTCCTGGATCTGGTAGCCCTGGCCCGCCAGATGGTATAGCTCTTCATCGGTGACAGGACTGGTGTAGCCCAGGGCATGGGCCGCCAGGGTGCTGTGGGGGTAGGCCCGCAGGTAGTCCACACCCACCTCCGCCCCCTCAAGCTCATCGGCCTGCTCCAGTAGCTTGATGGTCTGGGCCGGGGTGAGCACATCGGTCAGGGCAATGCGGTAGTCCCCTGGGCGAGAGTTGGCCCGCCGTTGCTCCAGTTCTTCCTCGGGCACACCCAGCAGGGTACTCAGGTGCTGGCGCAGGCGGCGCCAGTTGGGACCAACTGCCTGCTTGGGCCACACGTAAAGCTTGTGGACCAGATGGCTGGCCACCAGCACCTCCCCATGGCGATCCAGCATCTGCCCCCGAATGGGCTGGCTGGGGGCCACCCGTACGCTATTTTCCCGGGCACGCACACGATTCTGCTCCCCCTGAATGATCTGGAGCCAGAAGAGTCGTCCACTGAGCGCCAGCGCCAGCGCCAGCGCCAGCGCCAGCGCCAGCCTGTATTTGTCTTGATCCAGTCCCACCTGGCGTGACAACTGCCCTTCCAGGGGCGTCGCGCCCATCATCAAGACTCCGTTCCGGCGGCGGGTAGAGCCGCTTTGAGTTGGGCCACCCGCTCCGCCATCAGCGCCAGGCGCTCCTGCAGTTCCTGAATATCCTCCCCCTGGCCGGACGGGTCGCCAGACCGGGACTGCTGCACTTCCACGTCCACCTCCACCACCGGATTGCCCAGGCCGGGAGACAGTTGATCCAGGAAGTCCCGCAGTTGGCGGGCATCTTCTTCCCCGTCCTGGCGCAGGTTGGCAACGCCGTCCTGTCCTCTGGTCAGGTCGTTGAACAGTTCTCCGGCCCGGGCCGAGCGCAGCCGGGCCACGGCCCCCAGACCAACCGGCAGGACATCGTTGAGCATCTGCAACCGCAGATTCTGCAAGGGATCGTTGGCCATGGCCGTCTCCACACGCCCCCATGGTATGGAGTCCGCAAGGGGCATGGTGGGAACTTCCCGCCACCGCAAGGGGCGCCAATGATCAAAATCATGGGGAACAGGTTGCTGTCCCCCTACCCCAACCAATCCTGCAGCGCCAAGGTCTGGGCCATGAGCCGTTGCTGGGCCGTGGGGAGTTGTAGCCGTTGAGCCACCGCCAGCGGGTCGGCGGCGCCCATCAACAGGGCTGGCAGCAGGGGCAGGTTCCAGCGGGCAGACCAGTGCAGGCGTCGCCGCCATGTTGCGTCCTGCTGCAAGGCTCCGGACCAGTCCACCAGGTCCAGGGCGCCCCAGCGCTGCAGGAGGGTGATGGCCTGCCCCCATGGCTCCTGCCGGAGCAGCAAGGCCAACTCCATACCCAGGCGGCTCCCCAGGGCTGGGGGGCAGGGGGGGTCACGTCGCCATGGCCAGTGGGCCATGACGTCCCGAAGCTGGTGGCGCGCCTCCGGGGCCAGGTCCATGTGCAGGCGGGCCCCGTAACGGGCGGCGCGAATCACCCGGGTGGGATCGTCCCGGAGGCTGGCGGCGTGAAGGAAGCGCAGCAGGCCCCGCTCCAGATCCCGCTGGCCGCCGTGGGGATCCAGCAGTGGGCCATGGGGCCATGGCAGGGCCATGGCATTGATGGACACATCCCGGCGGCGCAGGTCCGCCAGGGCTGCATCAGGCGCCGTCGTGAGAGTCACCCGGGGATTCTCCCCAGGCGCGGGGTAGTGCTCGGTACGGGCCATGGCCACGTCAATGGCGAGCGGGGGCTGATCCGTGGGGCGGGAGGGTTGGAGCACCAACCGGGCCGTGCCGAAATCGCCATGGACCTGTACCTTGAGAAACCATCCCGCCGCCGCCAAAGCCGCCTCCCAGTGGGACGCCAGTTGGGGCAAGGTGATCTCCGGCGCCTGGTGATCCGGCGCCAGCAACAGGTCCACGTCCATGGGTTGAACCACCCGTCCCCGGCCGGCCCCGTTGTGGTGACGGAGGAGCCATTGATCCCGCACCACCCCACCCACCAGCCATACCCCCAGGGGCTGGCCGCTGAGGCTGGCCAGCAGTGTGGTCAAGGCCCGGCTGGCGTGCCGGCCCAGCAGGTGTTGGAGTTCAGGGGCCAGGTTCGGGGGCACAGGGGCGTCTGCCACGCCTCAGCCAGCGGCGCCGACCCGGCGGATGGGAGCAAGGCGGGGATCCAGCACCTTGGCGGGAGACTGTTTGTCAAACTTCACGGCCAGGAACACCTTGCTGCCTCCACCGAAGCAATGGGTCACCTGTCCCTGTCCAAACTGCTCATGCTCCAGCACGTCCCCGGGACGCCAGGCGATCCGGGTGGCTCCACTCATGTCATGGGGGGCCGGTTTGTCCCCTGGTCGGTCACTGCGCAGCAGCTTGTCCCGGTGAACCTGACGGCGCAGAAACACGCCACTGCTGCGGGGACGCCGAATCTCCACCACCTGCTCCGGCAGTTCCTCCAGGAAACAGGAGGGCAGGGCAGGTTCCCGCCCGCCACCCCAGAGCCGGCGCGCCCGGGCATGGAAGAGGTGGAGTTCATCCTTGGCCCGGGTGAGCCCTACATAGCAGAGGCGGCGTTCCTCTTCCATGGCGGCCGGATCCTCCATGGCCCGGTGGTTGGGGAACAACCCCTGCTCAAGACCCACCAGGGCCACCAAGGGAAACTCCAGCCCCTTGCTGGCATGGAAGGTCATCAGCACCACCCGGTCCGCCTTGAGATCCCTTTTCTCCTTGTCCGTGTCTTCGCTGGCGAGGGCGGCGGAGGTGAGGAAATCCCGGAGTTCGGGTGCATCGGTTTCCGCCTGGTATTGCAGCGCCGCATTGACCAGTTCCCCCAGGTTGCGGAGCCGCTCCTCCGCCTCGTCGGCGCCCTCCGCTTTCAATTGGGCCATGAGGCCGCTGTCTTCAATCACCCGTTGCACCACCGCCACGGGAGTCATATGCGGCGCCTGCTGCTGCAAGGTCTTGATCAAATCCACAAATTGCAGCACGGAACGGGCGCTGCGTCCCGCCAGGGTTTGCACCGACTCCGAGTCGGAGATGATCTCCCAGAGGGGAACCCCCAACTGGGTGGCGGCATCCGTCAGGCGTTGGAGCGTGGTTTTGCCAATGCCCCGGCGGGGCACGTTGATGACCCGCAACAGACTGACGTTATCCGCGGGATTGATCACAAGGCGCAGATAGGCCAGGGCGTCCTTGATTTCCCGGCGGTCATAAAAGCGCAGGCCGCCCACGATGGTGTAGGGCACTGAAGCGCGCACCAAAGCCTCCTCCAGAACCCTGGATTGGGCATTGACCCGATAGAGAACAGCCATGT
>NZ_JENA01000014.1 GCF_000586015.1 Candidatus Synechococcus spongiarum SH4
CCACCATCGCCTCGGCCGCCCCGGCGATGATGGCGCCGCTGATGACCGACACCTCCAGCAGGGCCGCCGTCTTGTGGAGATGGATGAACTCCAGGGTTTCCACAGGGACCCGCTTCCCTTCACTGGCCAGATCCACCACCTGCCCCCCCACCAGGCCCGGCGCTCCCGCGGCCCTGGCCAGGGCGGTGGTGACCGCCAGCAGCCGCGGGGCCGGCACACCGGAGGAGCGCCCCGCCACCATCTCGAACGCCTGGCACAGCAGGGCGTCACCGGCCAGGATCGCCATGGCTTCACCAAACACCTTGTGGTTGGTGGGACGGCCCCGCCGCAGATCGTCATCATCCATGGCCGGCAGGTCATCATGGATCAGGGACATGGTATGCACCATCTCCAGGGCACAGGCCGTGGGCAGAGCCAACCGGGGATCCCCACCCGCCAGTTCGCAGCTTGCCAGGCAGAGAACGGGGCGCAACCGCTTTCCCCCCGCCAACAGGGAGTACTCCATGGCCTGCCGCAGGCTGGCGGGCTGCTCCAGGGTCACGGCTTCTGCAAGGGCGGCTTCCACCTGCTCCTTTCCGGCCTGAAGATAGGCCTCCAATTCAAAGGGCTGTTGATGGGCCATGGCGCATGGAGATGGAGCCGTCCCACAGAAACGGCATGGGGAGCTATTGTCCCTCAGGTGGGCAACCCCAGGGAAGCAGCCGACGGCAGCGGGGCACACGTCAGCGGGGCAGCGGCGCAAGGGGGGCGGTCCCGCCGCCGCAACGCTGCTGCCAGGCCTGCACGGTGTTCCACAGCAGCATGGCGACGGTCATCGGCCCCACCCCTCCCGGAACGGGGGTGATGTGGCTGGCCAGCGGCTCCACCTCGGCAAAACGCACGTCTCCCTGCAGGGTTGCCCGTGTCCCTTGTTGTGGGGGTGGCGCGCGGTGAATGCCCACGTCCACCACCACAGCCCCGGGCCGCACCCAGTGGCCCCCCACCAGGCCCGGCTGTCCGGCGGCAGCCACCAGCAACTCCGCCTGACGGCAGTGATCAGCCAGATTCCGGGTGCGGGAATGGGCCACGGTGACCGTGGCATTGGCCTGCTGCAACATGATCCCCATGGGTTGACCCACCAGGATGCTGCGGCCGATCACCAGCGCCCGGATCCCCTCCAGGACAACGCCGCCATGGGCCAGCAAGGCCATGATCCCTGCCGGGGTGCAGGAGCGTAACCCCGGCTCACCCCGCACCAGACGACCCAGGTTGAGAGGATGCAACCCATCCACGTCCTTGGCCGGATCCACCGCCAGGAGAAGCTGGCGGGCATCCAGTGGGGCAGGGATGGGCAGTTGCACCAGGATGCCGTCACAGGCGGGATCGGCGTTGAGCCGGCAGATGCTCTCCAGCACCTCCTGTTGGCTGGCCGTGGCCGGATGGTGGATGATCCAGCTCCTGATGCCAACCCGGCCACAGGCCTGTGCCTTTCTGCCCACGTAGACCCCACTGGCCCCATCATCCCCGACCCGCACCACCGCTAACCCGGGAGGGCAACCGGCGGTGGCCAGGCGCTGGGCAACGGATGTTCTGAGGCTGGTCTCGTAGTGAGCAGCCAGCACCCGACCATTGAGACGTCTTGCCATGGTCTTCACAATGTATGCAGCAAGCTGCTGGCGCGGGGCTACACTTGTAGCACCGATGCCCGATGCAAAATTTATAGAACTATAGTGCGCCGGCTTGATCGCCTCCGCAAGGTTGGGCGACCCAGGAGGATTCTTTTAAGGCTCGTCCTTCTGCTGCGTCGCTTCTGGCGGATGCAGCAACCGCGGCCGTGGCCGCGGCCATGGCCCTGGTCAGGGTGGATGGCCGTTGTTCTGGCGGCATTGCTGGTGGGCGTTCTCTCAAGCTGGCCCTTGTTGCGGGAGCCGGTGTTGGCTGTGGGGGCCATCGCGGAGCAGGACTATCGGGCGCCGGCCTCTGCCCAGGTGGTTGATCGGGCTGCCCGGAACGCCAAGCGCAGCGATCTGGGTCTGCGCACCGTGGTCCACGGGATTGACCGCCAGCAAAACCTGCTGCTGCAGGAGGCCCTGGAGCAAAGCCTCAGGGGGTTGCGGACAGACGACTTGGCGGTGCCCCCCATTGACCTCTCCAGGGAACAACTGGAGGATCAGCAACAATTGCGGGAGGAGGACCGGGCAGCCTGGGAGCAGGAGGTTCTCAATGCCCAACGGCGCATGTTGGCTCAAGGGCTGGTGGCGTCCGTCTCCGAGCAGACTTTGAGGAGTGCAGCCCGGCAGCAACTGTCCGGTCTGCCCGAGCCGCAGAAGCAGGTGGGCGCCAAACTGCTGGTTCGCTCCCTCCTGGGACAAACCAACCTGCGGCCGGATTCGAGCCAGACCCGCCAACTCACCGAGAAGCTGCTCAATCAGAACGCCGAGATGATCCAGGTCAGGGAAGGGGACCTGATTGTCAGCCGTGGGGCGCTGATCAACTCACGGCAATTTGACCTGCTGGACCACTTCAACTTCGTGCCCCGTCGGCTCCGGTTGCGGGATTGGGCCTGGCGCTTTGGAGAAGCGGTGCTGGGATCATGGCTGGTGGCGCAGGTGGCGCGCCGCTGGAATCCCAGGCTGCAGCCACAGCACGGGTTGGTGCTTCTGCTCACCATGGCCCTGGTTCAAGGGGTGAAGCTCTGGCTGAGGGCAACGGTCAGCCCACTGGCGGTTCTGGTTCCACCCACCTTTCTGCTGGCGGAGGTGACCGGTGCGGGCGCCGCCCTGGGTTGGTTGGCCGTGGCTTCAGCCCTTTGGCCCTTTCCCATGGACAACATCGGCCTGCTCCGGGTGCTGGTTGCCTTCACCGTTGCGGTCGGCGCGGCCCTGATCGCCGGACGTCAGCGGAGTCGCGCCCAACTGTTGCAGACCGCCACCCTGCTGACCGTGGGGGCGATGGTGCTGCAGATGCTCGCATTCCGGGTGGGGGAGCAGATGGGGTTGTCTGCGGGATTCCTGAACAGCGGGGAACTCATGGGGGAAGGCTTGCTCATGGGGGGCGTTCTGCTTCTGGGCCTTAACCTGGTGCCGGCATTGGAAAATACCTGTGGCCTGGTGAGCCGCAGCCGCCTGTTGGAACTGGCTGATTTGCAACGCCCGTTGCTGCGGCGCCTCTCCAGGGAAGCGCCGGGCACCTTTGAGCACACGCTCATGATCTGTGGTCTGGCGGAAGAGGGGGCCAGGGCCATCGGGGCGGACGTGGACCTGGTGCGTACCGGCTCCCTGTATCACGACATCGGCAAGCTCCACCGGCCCCAGTGGTTCATTGAGAACCAGGCGGACGGGCCCAATCCCCATGAACTCCTGAACGATCCATGGGCCAGCGCCAAGGTGCTGCAAGCCCACGTGGACGAGGGCCTGCGCATGGCCCGTCGGGCCCATCTGCCCCAGTCCGTTTGCGACTTCATCCCGGAGCACCAGGGCACCATGCGCATGGAGTACTTCTGGCACGCCGCCCGCAAGAAAAGCTCCACGGCGCTGGAGAAGGACTTCCGCTATCGGGGACCGACTCCCCGCTCAAGGGAGGCCGGGATTCAGATGCTGGCCGATGGTTGTGAAGCGGCGCTGCGCTCCCTGCCGCCGGAGGTTTCCGAAAACGAAGCGCACGCCACCGTATGCCGCATTGTGGATTCCCGCATCCGGGATGGACAACTGCGCCAATCGGGGCTCAGCCATGCGGAACTGGAACTGGTGGCGGCCGCCTTTGTGAAGGTGTGGAAGCGGATGCGCCACCACCGCATCCCCTATCCCATTGTCCCCAAGGACATCATTACCCGCTAAGGCCTTGCCTCACCCCTTCACGCCACTGGCGGCGCCGCTGGGCAGGATAAACCGCTGCACCACGGTGAACAGCGCCAGCACCGGCAGAATCGAGACCACAGCGCCGGCCGCCACCAGTCGCCAGTCCAGCGAGAAGCTGCTGGAGAGTTGCTGCAGGCCCAGGGGCAAGGTGTAAAGCTGTGGGTCGTCCAGAATGACGAGGGGCCAGAGGAAGTCACTCCAGGCGCCAATGAACACAAATACCGCCAGGGTGATCAGGTCGGCCCTGGCGGCGGGAATCAGCACGTTCCACCAGCGTCCCAGGGCGGTGCAGCCGTCCAGTTGGGCGGCCTCCTCCAGTTCCCGGGGGATGCCGAGAAAACTCTGGCGCAGCAGAAAAACACCGAACGCGGTGGCGGCATTGGGAAGGATCAGGGCCATATAGCTGTTGCGCAGACCCAGTTGCACCATCACCAGGTAGAGGGGAATCATCACCACCTGAAACGGGATCAGGATGGTGGCCACCACCAGGGCTAGCACCGGACCACGGCCGGGGAAGCGGAGCCGCGCCAGCGGGAAGGCCGCCAGGCTGCAGAAGAGGAGATTGGCCAGGACGGCAACGGCGCTGACCACCGTGCTGTTGAGCAGGTAGCGCAGAATCAGGGTGTCCTGGAACAACCGTTTGTAGGCCGCCAGGCTGGGGGATTGGGGCAGAAGCTGGGGGGCGTCCGGAAAATATCCTCGCCGGGTCCCTTCAGGGACGTGCTCACCAGCCAGAGCAGGGGCAGAAGCACCAGCAGGGCCAAGATCAACAGAAGCGCCAACTGGAGACCCGGCCCCAGGTGCAGCGGGGGGCGGGGGTCAACCCTTGGTTTTGACGGAGGAGTTCGTGTCTTCACTGTCTGCCATGGTGCTGGCCACAAGGCCCAACTGGAGGCCGGGGGGGTAACCGCCAAGGCGTTGGATCTGGCTGAGGAACCGATCGGGAAGGCGAATGCCCAACCCCCTGCAGACCGCCTTCACCAGATCCACCCGGTCGATGGTGCCACTGGGCAGAGCGGCCCCGTTGAGCACCAGCAAGCGGGATTCTGGAGCGTGTTCCAGGGCCAGGGCAGCCTGCCAGAGGGGGGCGTTGTCCCTGATGCTGGGGATCTCCTCCCTGGGCTGGACTTGTTGGCTCACGCTCTCTCGCGGCCAACACTGTACCGGCAGCGTCTTGAGCGCCTCGGGCTGAAACCGACCCAGCCAACGGTGGCCCTCGTACACCAGGAGCCAGTCCTGGGGACCCATCTCCGTGGTCTCCCGGGCCAGTTGGCGGCTGACGGTCCGAAGATCAAGCTGGGCGTTCAGGATCCGGTAGCGCCGCCCCTGCACCTGTTGCACACGGAGTTGCAGCAGTTGGTCTTGCAGGCGCAACACCTGCAACTGGGTGCTGGCGGCCTCCAGGCCGAACCATCCCAGCACCACCAGCCAGAGGCCGGAGGGAACCCCGGGAATCAGCACCAACCAGAGGCCCAGAGCCATGGCCGTGACCGCCAGGGCCAGCCCGGCCGCTGCCGCCACCTGAATGCCCCGACGACGGCTGCCGCTGAAATGCCACACCAGGGCCTTCACGATCAGGCCCCCATCCAGGGGCAGTCCCGGCATCAGGTTGAAGATCCCCAGCACCAGGTTGAGGATCATCAACCGCTGGCAGACCAGGGCGGCAACGGGCTGGGCCGTCTCAGCCAGACCGGCAAGAAGAAAGAACACCAGGGCCAGGGCAAAGCTGACGGCGGGACCCGCTGCCGCCACCTGCAGGGCCGCAAGGGCCGAGCGGCACTCCTTTTCAATGGTGGCCACGCCACCGAAGAGAAAAAGAGTAATGCTGCGCACCTTCACCCCATGGCGGATCGCCATCAGGGAATGGCCCAGTTCGTGGAGCAGCACGGAGCCAAACAGCAGCAGGACCGTCACAAAACCCAGCAGCCAGAGCCCGGGTGGGGCGACCGCCAACTGATGGTCCTGCAGCAGTTGGCCGTACTGCGCTTGAAACAACACTGTGGCCAGACCAACGATGACCAACCAACTGGGGTGAACCCGCAGGGGAACACCGCAAATGGCGCCGATTGTCCAGGCTTTTCCCATGAGAGCCCTTGGCCTTCCATCATCTTAAGAAGGCGCAGCGAACGTGCAGCGCTTTCGGCAATGGGGGAGATCCCAACCATGGGCAGTGTTCCGGTTCAGGTGAAGATTTGCGGGCTCACTACGCCGCAGCAGGCCCGGGCCGTAGCGGCCTGTGGCGTGCAAGCTGTCGGGGTGGTTGCCGTGGCGGGATCCCCCCGTTGGGTGTCGCCGGTTGTCAGTCAGGCCATTTGGACCTCTGTTCAGGAGCAGGATGGTTCCGTGGAACGGGTGCTGGTGGTTGCCGACGGGGACGATGCCCACCTGGATGCCTATCTGGGCGCCCAGGACGGCCGTCAACGCCCCACGGTTCTCCAGCTTCATGGACAGGAACAGCCTGAACGCTGCCGCCGGTTGAGCCGGCATTGGGGGTTGCCCGTCTGGAAAGCCCACCGCATTCGCAGCCCCGAGGACCTGGAGACAGTCCAGCGGCGTCAGGACGGCGCCGCGGCCCGGCTGGTTGACGCCCATGTTCCCGGGCAACCCGGGGGGACGGGCCGGCAGCTTCCCGTGAACTGGTTTCGGGGCCAGCGGTTTTCCGGTCCCTGGTGGCTGGCCGGGGGGCTGGAGCCGGAGAACGTGGCCGCCGCCCTCCGGCAACTGGCTGCCATGGCGGTGCGCCCTGACGGAGTGGATGCATCCAGTCGGCTGGAGTCTGCCCCGGGGAGGAAGGATCTGGGGCGCTGCGCCGCCTTTGTGGCAGCGGTGAGGGGCGCAGGCCTGTGAGCCTCAGAGTAGGCTCTCCTGCTGGCGAATGAGGTCGAAGAACTCCTTCTTCATGGAGGCGCTGGTGCGGAAGCTGCCCCGCACCACGCTGTTCACCATGGAGGCCTGGGGTTCTTTGACGCCACGCCACTTCATGCAGTAGTGCTGCGCCTTCAGCACAATGCCCAACCCCAGGGGTTTGCAGAGGGCCTCGATTTCATCGGCCAGGATGATCACGGCCTCCTCCTGGATATGGGGCCTTGAAAACACCCAATCGGCGATGCGGCTGAACTTGCTCAAGCCGATCACCCGTTCTCCGGGCTGGATGCCAATCCAGCAGTGGCCCAGAATGGGGACCAGGTGATGGGAGCAGGCGGAACGCACCGTAATGGGGCCAACGGTGTAAATCTCGTCCAGCTCCTTGACGTTGGGGAAAGAAGCCACCTTGGGCTGGGGGTGGTAGCGCCCTTTGAACACCTCGTGGAGGTACATCCTGGCCACCCGCTCGGCGGTTTCCGCGGTGTTGTGGTCGTTGTCCACGTCAATGACCAACGCCTTGAGCAGGCCCCGCACCTGTTGGGCCACCTCCCCTTCCAGGGCCTCAAGCTCTCCCTCGCCCAAATGGGCGGCGATATTGTCGTTGGCAAAGAACGAGACCCCCGCCGCCCGCAGGCGTTGACGAATGCGGCCGCTGGCGGTGGATGGGGAAGCGTCCTGGTTTGCCGCGCCACCGACGGGGGGGGGACAGCCTGCTGAACGTGGGACGCCACGTGAAAATCCGCCCCCAGGGACGGCATGGACTTCAGGTCGTCAAGAGTCATCATTCAAAAATGATCAAAGCGCTCCAGCAGCGGGAAGCAGGGTAAGGTTCTCAATGCGCTGCCTTAGGGGCTGCTCCGCCAACTGGAGAAGGGCATGAGCAACATCTGCTGGATCCAGCATGGCACGGCGATCCAGGTCGGCGTGGACGGTTGGGGTGTCCCATAGGGGCGTATTAACCGCACCCAGGGTGACGGTCGTTACACGAATGTCTTGGGATGCCTCCTCCAGGGCCAGGGAGCGACTGAATGCCGCCAGGGCAGCCTTGGTCATACCGTACCCTCCCCACTCCGGGAAGGCCTGGTGGGCAGCATGGCTACTGATATTGATGACCAAACCGCCCCCCGCCCGGCGCATACCCGGCAGCACCGTCCGGGTCACCTGAAGCACGCTGGTGACGTTGAGTTGCACCAGCCACTGCCAGTCCTGAAGGGACATGGCGGCCAGGGGAGACGTATAGCCGGCCCCGGCATTGTTGATCAGCACCCCGGGCGGTCCCCCTGCCGCCAGGAGCGTCTCAACGCCGGCGGAAACGCCGGCGGCTTCGCTCAAGTCCACCGCGGCCCAATGAACTACGGCCCCCTGGCTGCGCAGATCGCCGGCCATGGCAGCCAGGGCGGAACCGTCACGGGCCAGGAGTTGCAATGCCCAGCCCCGGGCTGCAAAGCAGCGTGCCGTGGCGGCGCCAATGCCTCTGGAGGCGCCCGTGATCAGCACGGAGCGGCGCGAAGAGGGTGGGGTTGGTGTGGGTGATGCCAGAGATGCGCACGCAAGGGGAAGGAGGATCCCGGGAAGGATCGTTAAGGGAGTTTAAGGGTCGACGTCGCTGCTTGTTTCCAGCAGCCGGCCCATGCGGCGGAACTTCTCATAGCGCCGTTCCAGAAGCTCCTCCGTGCCGAGAGCCTGCAACGCTTCAAGACGTCTGAGAACAGCCTCCTTCAGGGAAGCCACCGCCTGCTTGGGGAAGGCATGGTTGCCCCCCGCAGGTTCAGGGATCACCTCATCAGCCAGTCCCAACGCCTGCAATTGCCGGGCGGTAATCTGCAACGCCTGGGCAGCTTCGGCAGCCCGTTTTGCATCCCGCCAGAGGATGGCGGCGCAGGCTTCGGGGCTGGCCACGGTGTAGATGCTGTGCTCGAACATCATCAAGTGGTCCACAACCCCGATGCCCAGGGCGCCCCCTGAGCCACCCTCGCCGATGACGCAACCGATGATGGGTACCCGCAAGGCAAACATTTCCCGCAGATTGGCCGCAATGGCCTCCCCTTGCCCCTGTTCTTCCGCCTTGAGACCCGCATAGGCCCCGGAGGTGTCAATGAACATGAGCAGGGGCAGGTGAAAACGGTCCCCATGGCGCATGAGTCGCAGGGCCTTGCGGTATCCCCCTGGGGATGCCATGCCGAAGTTGCGGGCCATTCTTTCCTTGGTATCCTGCCCCTTCTGATGGCCCATCAGCAGCAGGGGGACGCCGTCCATGACGCCAACGCCCCCCACCAGGGCGGCATCATCGCTGCCACAGCGATCCCCATGGAGTTCATACCAGGTGTCGCAAAGGTTTTCGATGTAGTTGAGGGTGTTGGGCCGCTGGGGATGGCGGGCCACCTGGATCACCTGGGAGGGGGTGAGATTGGCGTAGATCTCCTGCCGCCGCTTGGCCACCAGGTGTTGCAGCTCGTCCACTTGCTGACTCACGTCCAGATCAAGATCACTGTTTTCCGAGTCGAGGCGAATCTGCTGGATCTGGGCCTCTATGTCCACCAGAGGCCGCTCGAAGTCCAGCACGTGTTGACTTGCTTTGGCCATGGCGGCGCTCAAGAGGCGGACGGCACAGGGGCCGTCACCAGATCGCCGAGGCCCAGGGCCCGGAAGCCATGGCGCACGGACGCCTGACCGATTTTCTCCATGGCCGCCAGGCTGATGTTGTTGCGGCCCCAACTGAAGTTGGTGTGCCAGCCCTCGAATTCCAGCAGCATGGCCTCCGCAAAACAGGCAAACATCTGACGGCTGGGGCGCTCCATCTCGGCAATCTGCATCATGTGCCAGCCAATATCGCGCCAGAACTCCACAATGCCTCCTTTCAGCACGTGGAGGTGGGGGGACTGGAGCCGGGTGTCCAGATTTTTTGGGTAGCCCCCATCCACCATCAGACAGGGACGCCGCAGGGTGCCGGTGTCGATCTCCATGTTTTTGGGCAGGCTGGCCACCCACACCACCACGTCCGCTTCGGGGAGAGCGTCTTCCAAAGACAGGATGTTGCCGCCCGCCAAGTCCTGCCGGAGCGTCTCCAGCCGTCCCTGGTGACGGGCCACCAGCACCAGATCCTTGACGCCGGTGCGCTGCTTGAGCCACCGGCAGACGGCGCTGCCGATGTCCCCGGTGGCCCCCACCACGGCCACCACGGCTTTCTTCAGATCAATGCCCAGGTGGGGTGCGTTTTCTTCCACCTGTCGGCAAATGATCCAGGCGGTGTGGGTGTTGCCTGTGGTAAAGCGTTCCCATTCCAGCATGATGGAGCGCACCTTCTGAAACCGGGCCAGGTCGAAGTTTTCGAAGATAATGGAGGTGAAGCCCCCCAGGGCCGTGACGGTGAAACCCGTTTTTCTGGGCATAGGCCATGGCGTTCTGCACCTTGCGGGCTGCAGTCTTGAAGCGGGACGGCAACATCTCCGGCAGGAAGCAGGAGTCGATGTAGCCGCCTGTGATTTCCTTGCCCGTCCGGCTGGTCACGGTGAAGGTCTCCAGCAACTGGGGGGGAGTGCTGCACCAAGTGTCCAGATCCCCCTTGGCGTGCTCCATATAGCCCAACTCTTCCGCCCGTTTCCTGGCCACCGCGAAGCTGGTGGAGTGACCGATCAGTCCAAACATGTACGGCTTTCATTCATGGGAAACCTAAAGCAAAGCCTCAAGCGAGGGCCTGGGCGCTCATCCTGATGATCTCCCGGGTGGTGAAGCCCACGTCGCTGAGGGCCTCCTGGTAGCCGATCAGGAAGTCCTCGATCAGGTTTTCCTTCGCCATCCGAAGTTGGGCGGCATCCGTCTCCACGGCGTCAAGCATGGTTTTGATCAGGGGAAGGTTGGCCCTGTTGGCAGCCATGAGTTCATCCTTCACCTCGTTGAAACGGGCCTTGAGCCACGCCTGGCCGTAGTTGAGGTGGAGGTATTCATCCTTCACCACCCCTTCGGTCACCCGCCGGGCAAAGGGATCGGCCACGGGAATGTAGATGTGATAGGCGGAAATGGAGAAGGCCTCAATCAGGATGGCCTGGATCAACAGACAGGTGGCCACCTTGCCTTCCGCCAGAGCCGCCTGGAAGTTGTTCCGCAGGGGAGCGAAAAAGGCCTTGGCGAAGTCCATGTCAGGGGTCACCTTCAAGTTCCTGCCACAGGCCTGGAAGCCGCGCATGTGCTTCATCTCCATCCGGGCCAACCGGTTCAACTCCTCGGCTTGCTCCGGCAGCAGGGTGGTGATGGACTTGTAATTGCCGTAGGCCTCGTGCTCCCCCTCGATCACGATGGCGTT
The DNA here is from genome assembly GCF_000586015.1 of Candidatus Synechococcus spongiarum SH4. Lineage (GTDB taxonomy): Bacteria > Cyanobacteriota > Cyanobacteriia > PCC-6307 > Cyanobiaceae > Synechococcus_B > Synechococcus_B spongiarum_F. Next base: position 11,002 of record NZ_JENA01000014.1, read on the forward strand.
GATGCGGCTGTAGGCGTCCTTGTAGGCTGCCGAAGTGAAGTCGGGCAAGGAAGCAACCAGGTCAGCCGCTGGTGTGGTGGGGCTAGGCGCAGTGGCGGAAATTGACATGAATTGCGATGAGCCGTGATGGCTTCATACTCTATCGGAAAATTCCAGGGATCCCCGGGGAGGCCATGAACTGCGCAGCAGTGCGGTAAAGGTGGCCGTCCACCCCTGCACCAGCTTTTGATGAAGGGCGGCCCCCAGTGATGCAGTGGCCCCATGGGGGGCGCCCACAGTCCCTGAGCGGCTCAGCGCCCCTGTGGTCCAGGCGCTGGGGCAGCGCCCTTCCAGGGTGAGGCCGGGCGGCGGTGTGGGCGGTGGTTCGGCAACGGCGTGCTGAAGCTGCACCAGTTCCGGCGCCACGTGGAGCATCAGGCTGGTTTCCGCCAGGCCGGCATGGAGACCTTCGCCACGCTCAGGGTCCGGGACCAGGTCCATCACCCCCTCCACGTCCCAGAGAAACCAGGCATGGAGCCCCAGTTGGGGGTGGCGGCCGTGGACCTGCCGGGCCGCCGCGTCCAGGAGGCTGATCTGTCCCCCATGGCCGTTGAAGAGCACCAGCCGCTGGAAGCCCGCCTGGGCCAACGGTTCGGCAATGGCCTCCACCTGGGCCAGCAGAGCCTCTGCCGGCTGGGTGAAGCTGACCCCGAAGCCCTTGTGCTCCGGCGCAAAGCCCAGACTTTGCAGGGGAAGGGACCAGATGGGAAGCTGGGCAGGCAGGGCCTGCAGCACCTGGAGGAGCACCTGCTCCGCAAACAAGCCGTCGGTCCCCAACGGCAGGTGGGGACCATGCTGCTCCAGGCTGCCCCAGGGCACCACGACGGTGCTGCTGTCACGGGCAGCGGCCCGCTTCGCCTCCGGCCAACTGAGGTGGTGCAGGCCTCGGTGCTGCTCAGGCGTCATGGGAGGGGTAACGATCCGGGGCAATCAGTCCATAATGCCCACAGCCAACTCCGCTTCGATGAAAGCCAAAGACGTCAAACCCCCCACGGACAACAATGTCCGTCTCTCCATCCTCAGGATCAACAAACCCGAGGCGGTGCGGGGGGTTACGGACGATCCACCCCCGACGGAAAGTCCGCCGTCCGCCGATCCTGGCCCGTCCCCGGAACCGGCGCCGGTAGCGGAATCCCTGCCGTCCTTCACGCCCCGCAGCGTGGATGACGTTGACTTTGATGAAGCGGCCTTCCAGTCGGCTCTGGAGGGCAGCGCCAGCATTGGCGCCAAAGGGGAGGAGGTCCGTGGAACCGTGATCGGCCACGAAAGTGACGGCGTTTATGTGGACATCGGCGGCAAGGCCCCCGGCTGGCTGCCCAGGCAGGAGTGTGGCTTGGGGGGCGTCGTCGACGTGGTGGAGCAGTTCCCCCAAGGGAAGCAACTGAAGGTGCTGGTAACGGGTGAGCAGAATGCCGAAGGCATGGTCACCGTCAGTTGTCGGGCCATCATGGTGCGGGAAAGCTGGGCAACCGTGACGCGCCTTGCCCAGGAGGCCGCCGTGGTGCAAACCCTGATCACCGGGTTTAATCGTGGCGGCTGCACCTGCCATGTGGAGGGCCTGCGGGGCTTTATTCCCCGCTCCCAGCTTGTGGATGGGGATAACCACAGCGCACTGGTGGGCAAAACCGTCGGGGTTACCGTTCTGGAGGTGAATCCCGGGGCATCCAAGCTGGTGCTCTCGGAGAAGCAGGCATCCCGTACCCGGTGCTTCGCCGAACTGAAAGTGGGGGATCTGGTGACGGGTAGGATCAGCGGCCTGCGGCGGTTTGGCTGTTTCGTGGACCTGGGGACGATCAGCGGCCTGCTGCACCAGCGCTGCATCAGCGCCAGCCATGTGGGCCAACTGCGGGAGGCATTCACGGTGGGAGAGACCGTTTCCGCCCTGGTGACGGACGTTGACGCCGCCCGTGGCCGCATCGCCCTCAACACCGCCCTGCTGGAAAACCTTCCCGGTGAAATGCTGATGGCCAAAGCGGATGTCATGGCCCAGGCGGAGCAACGGGCCGAGCGGGCCCGGGCCGTTCTGTTTCAGGAGCGGCGGCAGGACCGGGAGCCACCGGATCCTGATCCCGCCTCCCCAACCCCTGCACCCGTTGTCAATTCCCGCCAGGACACGGCGGTCTCCCCACCGGCCCCCGGCCCCACCCCCCCTGCACCCGCTGTTCTGGCGCCCCCCAAGCGCCCCGGAACGCCATTGCCTGGAGACGACAGCAGCGCATGAGCGACTGGGAGGTGGATTTCTATAGCCGTCCGCTGCTGGACCCGGACGGCCGCAAACGCTGGGAGCTGCTGGTGTGTGACACGCCAACTGTGGAAACCCCACCGGACAAGGGGTTTCAATTCTGCAAGGACTGCCCGGCGGATCAGGTGAACTCCCTCTGGCTGGGGGAGGCGCTGGCGCTGGCGCTGGACGCGGCGGCGGCGGGCGGATACGGCCGCCCCCAGCGGTTGCGATGTTGGCGCCAGGCCATGGTTTCCATGGTGCAGCGGGCCGCCGAACCCCTTGGCCTGGCGGTGGCGCCGAGCCGCCGTTGCTACGCCTTGATTGACTGGCTCCAGGAACGGCAGCGGACGGTCTATCCCCGGCAGGAGGGCTATCTGGCCGGACCACGGGCTGCTCCCATGCCAACAGCGCCCGCCCCGGCCAAGCCCCTGCCCGATGCCGCCAGGGGCGATGCCTGGGAATGGGCGTCCCTGCCCTTGGCCAGCCTGAGGGAGGCTGGGGATTGGCCGGTGGACTTTTCGGGTCTCGTTCCTGTGCCTGCCCGGATTGCCTCTGATGCAGCCATCCCCGGCGTGCGTCTCTTTGCGGGAGATCGGGCCCTGGCTGTGGCGGGCTGGGTCGCCGGGCTGGAGCCCCTGAAATTCACCGTCAGCGACAACTGCCTGCTGCTGGAGGCGGGGCTGGATCAACGCTGGCTCCTCGGCCGCCTGGACCCAGGCGAGGCCCAGGCGGCTGCGGAAACGTTTGCGGAGTCCTGTCAATCCACGGCCGGTCTACAGTTTCTGTCTGTGCAAAACACCAGCCGAACCCGGCGCTTTGCCGGCTTCTGGCTGCTTCGTGATCAGATCCTGCCCTGATGGCCGATCCCCCCGCTGCCCCTTTTGCAGACTGGCCGGACTCCACCTTCAACACCCTCAATGGTTGGACCTGGGTGGGCTGTTACGGGGGCTACATCTTGCAATGCGATGCCCTGCAAGGCTTTGCCCATGGGTTCTTTAGCCGCCATTGGGGGGGACGGGGACCGGCGGAGTTGGCGGGCTACCTGAGTCCCGGCCTCACGGTTCATCGCCTGCGTCAGGTTCATGGCGGCGTGGTGGCGGCAGCCCATGACGCGGTGGCTCCCTCCTGGCCGGAGGCGGATGGGCTCATCAGCACCGCAGGAGGCCAGAGCCTCTGGGTGTGTGGAGCGGATTGCACACCGGTGCTGATGGCGGATCCCGGCACAGGCCATGTGGCGGCTTGCCATGGGGGCTGGCGCAGTCTGGCTGCCGGGGTGCTATCCGCGGCTGTGGAGCGGCTCATGGCGCAGGGGGTGGAGCCTGCCGCCTTGCAGGTGGCCCTGGGTCCGGCCGTTTCCGGCCCCTGCTATCAGGTGGAGCGCTCCGTGGGCAGCAGGGTGGCTGCCCCGCTCCATGGGGACGGCTTGCAACGCCTCCTGGCCACTGGCAATTTGAAGCCGGATCCCCGGCACAGCGGCCAACCCTTGCGGGACCACCTGGATATTCGCGGCGCGGCTGCCTTGCAACTCCAGGATTCGGGCGTTCCGGCTACTGCCATTCACACCTGCCCCTATTGCACCTTCAGTGAGGAAAGGCTGTTCCACAGTTGGCGCCGGGACCAGCGCAAGGCGGTGCAATGGAGCGGCATTGCGGGTCAGGCCATGGCCAGCGGGGACGGCTGAAGCCAACCGGAACAGACGGCCGCCGTCAGGGGCTCGGGAAAGGAACGGCATCGGTCCAGGGGTAGATCTCCACCTGGGTCCAGATGCCCTGCGCCCAGTAGATATCCCCTTTCACCAGCGCCTCCACCTCCTCTTGAGA
>NZ_JENA01000015.1 GCF_000586015.1 Candidatus Synechococcus spongiarum SH4
GGGGGGGGAGATTGGTCTTGTCCCATAAGGAGCGCAAACGAGGGCAACAGCATTTTAGTTAGAACAGTGTTTCAATGCAACCTGGAAGAAGCCATGTTTCCACGTTTTGCCCCTCTGTTGGCCTGTTGTTTGGCTGGTTTGCTGATCCTGTCTCCATGGCGGGTTGATGCGGCATCATCCGCCTCAACTGCTGATCGACCCACAGCACAGGCGCCGATCACTGTGGAAATGCTGCGCTTGGCGGTCCCTGTCGCCCTTCGCGATGCCTGGTTAAGCGCCGAAGCCGAAGTGTGGAAACCATGGCTGGAGCAGCAGCCAGCTTATTTGGGACGCGATCTCTATTGGGATTCTCAACAGGAAGAAGGCCATGTGTTCATTCGCTGGCGCTCCCGGCAGGAATGGCAGGCCATCTCCGAGGCAGAGGTGGCGCCTGTACAGGCCCGCTTTGTGGCGGCGATCAACCAGGCAACCGGTGGCAATGATGAAGATCCCATTCCTCTCACGTTTGCCAGCCAGGGGCTGCTTCTCGCCAGAGATCTGCCCAGGGATGCCTGAAGGCCAAGCCGTCTGATTTCACAGCCACAAAAAAGGCCCTCGCAAAGCGAGGGCCAACGTCTCAGGGAACAAAGGGCCTTGGGACAACAAACCCTTTAGCCGAACCTGCTCGATGTAGAGGCGATGAGGAAGGCCGCGTAGGTGAGGAAGAACCCAACGGTGAAGTGGGTTAGACCGACAAGACGCGCCTGCACAATGGACAGAGCTACGGGCTTGTCGCGCCAGCCAATCAGGTTAGCCAGTGGAGTGCGCTGGTGGGCCCAAACGATGGTCTCGATCAACTCCTGCCAGTAGCCACGCCAGGAGATGAGGAACATGAATCCAACGGCCCAGGCCAGGTGAGCCAGCAGGAAGATCCAGGCCCAGATGGACAGGTTGTTGACCCCAAACGGGTTGTAGCCGTTAATCAACTGGGAACTGTTCAACCACAGGTAATCCCGGAACCAGCCCATGAGGTAGGTGCTGGACTCGTTGAACTGCGCCACGTTGCCCTGCCAGATGGCCAAGTGCTTCCAATGCCAGTAGAAGGTGGCCCAGGCAACGGTGTTCAGTGCCCAGAAGAGCGCCAGATAGAAGGCATCCCAGGCGGAGATGTCACAGGTGCCGCCCCGGCCAGGGCCGTCACAGGGGAACGAGTAACCGAAGTCCTTTTTGTCGGGCATCAGCTTAGAGCCGCGAGCATCCAGTGCCCCCTTCACCAGAATGAGCGTCGTGGTGTGCAGACCCAGGGCAATGGCGTGGTGAACCAGAAAATCGCCAGGGCCAATGGGCAGAAACACGTCGGTGCTGCCGTTGATGGCATCCAGCCAGTAATGGGGACCGGGAATGTTCTGGCTGGCCATGGTTGCGGCGCTGTTGGCATTTGCCAAGAGCACGTCAAACCCGTACATGACCTTGCCATGGGAAGCCTGGATAAACTGGGCGAAGACCGGTTCCACCAGGATCTGCTTCTCCGGCGTACCAAAAGCCACCACCACGTCATTGTGGACGTACAGACCCAGGGTGTGGAAGCCCAGGAACAGGGACGCCCAACTCAGGTGGCTGATCAAAGCCTCCTTGTGCTCCAGCATCCGGGCCAGAACATTGTTCTTGTTGGCAGCCGGGTCGTAGTCCCGTACGAAGAAGATGGCGCCATGGGCAAAGGCGCCGCACATCAGGAAGATGGCAATGTACTGATGGTGTGTATAGAGGGCAGCCTGTGTTGTGTAGTCCTTGGCAATGAAGGCATAGGACGGCATGGCATACATATGCTGCGCCACCAGACTGGTGATGACCCCCAAGCCAGCCAGGGCAAGACCCAACTCCATGTGCAGAGAGTTGTTGAGGGTCTCAAAAATGCCCTTGTGGCCTGCGCCCAGGTCTCCCGGTGTGCCCGAAGGAGGATTGTGGGCCTCCAGGATGTCCTTGATGGAGTGGCCGATCCCGAAGTTGGTGCGGTACATGTGACCGGCGATCACGAAGATCACCCCAATGGCCAGGTGGTGATGGGCAATGTCCGTCAGCCAGAGGGATTCCGTCTGGGGATGGAAGCCGCCAAGAAAGGTGAGGATGGCGGTGCCAGCCCCTTCAGAGGTGCTGAAAACCTGATCCAGGGTGTCGGGATTCTGGGCATAGACGCCCCAGTTGCCGGTGAAGAACGGTCCCAGACCGGCCGGGTGAGGCAAGGTGGAAAGGAAGTTGTCCCACCCAACGTGTTGCCCTCTGGCCTCGGGAATGGCCACATGCACCAGGTGACCGGTCCAGGCGATAGAACTAAAGCCGAAGAGAACCGCCAAATGGTGATTCAGCCGGGCTTCAGCGTTCTTGAACCAAGCCAGTGAAGGTCGGAACTTGGGTTGCAGATGGAGCCAACCTGCGAACAGGGCCCAGGCCGAGAGGATCAGCATGAACAGGGAACCCTGGTAGAGCTCCAGATTGGTGCGCATGCCGATGGTGTACCACCAGTGGTAGACACCTGAATAGGCGATGTCTACGGGAGAGGAGGCGCCGGCCTGGGTGAAGGCGTCGATGGCCCCCTGGCCGAATTGAGGATCCCAGATCGCGTGGGCGATGGGACGCACATGCAGTGGATCAGCGACCCACTGCTCGAAGTTGCCTTGCCAGGCGACATGGAACAGGTTGCCCGAAACCCAGAGGCCAATGATGGCCAAGTGACCGAAATGGGTGGCGAAGAGCTTCTCGTAGAGACGCTCTTCCGTCATTCCGTCGTGGCTCTCGAAATCGTGAGCCGTGGCGATCCCGTACCAGATGCGACGGGTCGTCGGGTCCTGCGCCAGACCCTGGCTAAACGAAGGGAATTTCGTTGCCATTGGTAAGGTCGAGGAGGAAGGTCAGCCGACCGCAAGACTGCGGGCGAGGAAGAAGGCCCAGGTGGTGCCGATACCACCCAGGAGATAGTGGGCAACACCCACGGCTCGGCCTTGGGTGATGCTCAAGGCGCGGGGCTGGATGGACGGAGCCACTTTGAGCTTGTTGTGGGCCCAGACAATGGACTCGATCAGTTCTTGCCAGTAGCCGCGGCCACTGAACAGGAACATCAAGCTGAAGGCCCAGACAAAGTGGGAGGCCAGGAACATCAAGCCGTAGGCGCTGCTGGCGGAGCCATAGCTGTTGAGCACCTGAGTGGCCTGTGCCCAGAGAAAGTCGCGCAACCAGCCGTTGATGGTGATGGCGCTTTGGGCAAAGTTGCCAAAGGTGATGGTCTGCACAGTGCCGTCGGGAAGCACGGAGCCCCACACATCACTCTGCATCTTCCAACTGAAGTGGAAGATCACGATGGAGATGGAGTTGTACATCCAGAACAGACCCAGGAACACATGGTCCCAAGCGGACACCTGGCAGGTGCCTCCACGGCCGGGGCCGTCACAGGGGAAGGCGAAGCCCAGGTTGGCCTTGTCGGGAATCAAGCGGGAGTTGCGGGCAAAAAGAACGCCTTTCAGCAGGATCAATACCGTCACGTGGATGGTGAAGGCATGGATGTGGTGGACCAGGAAATCCGCTGTGCCCAAGGGAATGGGAGCCACAGCCACCTTGCCGCCAACAGCCACCATGGAGCCGTTGAACACCTCGCTGACGCCGGAGAGGGCATTGGGCGCGGTAGACGCCACGCTGAGAGAAGAATTCACCTGCTGCACCCACTGGGCAAAGATGGGCTGCAACTGGATGCCTGTATCGCTGAACATGTCCTGGGGACGCCCCCAGGCGCGCATGGTGTCGTTGTGGACGTAGAGCCCGAAGCTGTGGAAGCCCAGCCAGATGCACACCCAGTTCAGGTGGCTGATCAAGGCGTCCCTCGCCTTCAGCACACGATCCAGAACGTTGTCCAGATTTTGCGCCGGATCATAGTCCCGCACCATGGCAATTGCGGCATGGGCGCCCGCACCCACCACCAGGAAGCCGCCAATCCACATGTGGTGCGTGAACAGGGACAACTGCGTTGGGTAATCCGTTGCAAGGTACGGATACGGCGGCATGGAGTACATGTGGTGCGCCACCACGATGCTGATGGAGCCCGTCAGAGCCAGGTTGACCGCCAACTGAGCGTGCCAGGACTTGGTCATGAACTCATACAGCCCATCATGACCGCGGGAGGCGGGGAAAAGCAGGGGGTCACCTTTATGACCTTCCAGGATTTCCTTGATGGAGTGACCAATGCCGAAATTGGTCCGGTACATGTGACCGGCGATGATGAACATCACGGCAAGGGCCAGATGGTGATGGGCAATATCTGTCATCCACAGGCCGCCCGTCACCGGGTTTACCCCTCCCTTGAAGGTGAGGAAGTCGCTGTAGGCAGCCCAATTGCCACTGAAGAACGCCGCCAATCCCGCATTGAACCCGGGGAACATTTGCGCCATCACGCCTTGGTCGATAAAGACCTGGGCCGGAGGCATGTCAGCCACGGTGGCAATGGTCTGGCCACTGATGGTGAGGGGCTTGCCGGCGTCAATGGCGTCCAGAAGCTGGTTGACCGGCAGGGAGACATGGATCACGTGCCCGGCCCAGCCCAGGGACCCCAGGCCGATGAGACCGGCCAAGTGGTGGTTGAGCATGGACTCCGCGTTCTGGAACCATTCCAGCTTCGGCGCTGCCTTGTGGTAGTGGAAGGCGCCAGCGGTGAGCATCAAGCCAGCCGCCACCAAACCACCAACGGCTGTCACCAGGAGTTCATATTCGTGGGTGAAGCCCTCCGCCCGCCACATTTGGAACAGGCCGGACGTGATCTGGATGCCGTGGAAACCGGCGCCAACATCGCCATTGAGGATTTCCTGGCCAAAGATGGGCCAGACCACCTGGGCCGAGGGCTTGACGTTGGTGGGATCGGCAAGCCAGCCAGAGTAGTTGGAGAAGCGGGCGCCGTGATAGAAGGCGCCGCTCAGCCAGATGAAAACAACGGCCAAATGGCCGAAATGAGCGCTGAAGATCTTGCGAGAGATGTCTTCCAGGTCGCTCGTGTGACTGTCGAAGTCGTGGGCGCGAGAATGAAGGTTCCAGACCCAGGTTGTGGTCCGGGGGCCTTTTTTCAAGGCGCGGTCAAAGTGACCAGGTTGGCCGAGCACATCGAAATCGATGGGCACGGTGTCTCTGTCAACACTGACCTTGCTTTTTGTGCCACGCTCCGGTGGGCTGATGGTCATTGAGACGTTCCCTGAGATGGGGTTCGCGGGAGAGGCCGACGGATGCCGACCAGACCATTCCTGTATGGGGGAATGGTGACGGCCACCACCACGGCTAAGAAGCAGACCAGACAACTCACAGTCAAGAGAATCGAAGAGCCTGCTTCACCATTGGTAGATCACGCCCTGAAAAGGGGACCGATGGGGGGACTATAGGCTTTTACGCTCAGCCCGATCCCCATGGCAGTTACAAAGGTTCAATCCTTCGATGGGGCAGCAACGCCGCCTCTGCCGGATCTGCTCAAACCCGCCGACCTGCTCCGTTCTTCATGCCGTCTTCCAGGCTGACCCAGGTGCGTCTCGGGGTGACGATTCACCGCCATGGCCTGGGGCCTCTTCTGGAGTTCCAGGCTGGGGGCTTTCTGGATGAGGTGGCTGCCCCCACCGCCCTTGCCGCTGCCGCAACCGGGCTTGGGGTTACCGGGTTTTCCCAAGGCCTGGCCCGTTTTCTGGCAAGGCGCTGGCCCCGGTTGCAACTCCTGGTGGCTGCCATGGCCAGCGGCGCCTTGATCCGCAGCATTGCCCCCCTGCTCCAGGACAAGTATCGGGATCCGGCCGTGGTGCTTCTGGATGGCAGCGGCTGTCGTCTGATCCCGCTCCTGGGAAGCCATGGGCGGCAGGGGGACCGGTTGGCAACGGCCATGGCAGCGTTTCGCGGTGGCCAGGTGTGGCGCAGCGGCTACAGCAGTGGTTCGGGGCAGTTGGCGCTGGATTGCTTCGGGTCCGGCCTGGGCTGGCAACGGGGCCCGGGGGACTGGGACGGGTTGGTGAAAGCCTTTGCCCAGCAAAAACGCATGGTTGTGGTGCAGGAGAGCGGCTCCGCCTCCTGGCGCGCCGCGGCTGCAGCGGCACGGCTCCAGGAGGCAAAAGACCCTTTGCCTCCTGGCGAGACCTGGCTGTATGTTGGCCACCGCTCCGCCACCGGGGCAACAGCCCACTGGCATCCACCCGTGCTCTGGCTGGGGCTGGGTTGCGAGCGCCACACCGATCAGGCGGTTCTGGAAGCTGTTGTGGAGAAGAGCCTGGCGTCAGCCGATCTTGCCGCCGCCGCTGTGGCCGGAGTGGCCAGCCTGGACCGCAAGGGGGACGAGCCTGGTCTGCTGGCGCTGTGCCAACAACGGAAGTGGCCCTTGAAGGTGTTCACCGCCGCCCGGTTGGCGGCCGTTCCCGTGCCCAATGGATCCCTGATGGTGGCCAGGCAGGTGGGAACCCCCAGTGTGGCGGAGGCCGCCGCCCTCGCTGCTGCCGGTGGTGGCGCCGCCGGAACCGGCGCCCGGCTTTTGGCGCCCAAGACTGTTGTCCATGGAGAACGGGCCTCCGGCGCCGCCACCTGTGCCGTGGCCTTGGCAACCAACCCCTGGGCGCCCATCCGGGGTGGGCTGGATCTGGTGGGCAGTGGTCCGGGGGCGCTGGCTCAATTGACCCCTGCCGCTCGATCCGCATTGGCCGCCGCCGCCACGTGGGTGGGCTATGGACCCTATCTGGACCGTCTGGAGCCCTTGCGCGCTCCCCACCAACTGCGGCTTGACGGGATCCTGGGCAAGGAGCAGGAGCGTTGCGCAACCGCGTTGGCCCTGGCCTGCCAGGGGCAGCGGGTGGCCCTCGTCTCCTCCGGCGACAGCGGCATTTACGGCCTGGCTGGCCTGGCCTTGGCATGTTGGCTGGACCTGCCTGACCAGGAGCGGCCCGATTTTGCGGTGCATCCCGGCATTTCCGCACTCCAGATGGCCGCCGCCCGACTGGGCGGGCCGTTGATGAATGATTTTTGCGTCATCAGCCTGAGTGACAAGCTCACCCCCTGGGCCACCATTCAGCAGCGCCTCCATGCCGCCGCTCTGGGGGACTTCGTGGTGGCCCTCTACAACCCCCGCTCCCGGGAGCGGGTCTGGCAGCTGCGGGAAGCCCGGAGAATCCTGTTGACAGGCCGTTCCACCAACACACCAGTGGCCCTCTGCCGCCAACTTGCCAGACCGGAGGAGCACATCACCCTCACCAGCCTTGGGGAACTGGAGAGCGACATGGTGGACATGCTCACCCTGGTGTTGGTGGGCAACAGCCAAACCCGATGCCGGGGTTCCTGGCTCATGACCCCCAGGGGTTATGCCGTGGGCAGAACTGTGGAGTCGGGATGACAGGATTCGAACCTGCGGCCCCGTCGTCCCGAACGACGTGCGCTACCAAACTGCGCCACATCCCGATCCAGTTCAACCTTAGCAGATCACCATGGCCCGCCCTTCTCCCTTGTCCACAGCAGCCGGCGCCTCAACATCCGCCAAACCCCCATGGCTCCGGGTCAAGGCGCCTGTACAGGAGCGGGTTGGCCCGGTCAGCCATCTGCTGGCGGACTTACGGCTCAACACGGTCTGCCAGGAGGCCAGTTGCCCCAACATCGGCGAGTGTTTTGCGGCAGGGACGGCCACCTTCCTGATTATGGGTCCCCACTGCACCCGGGCCTGCCCCTATTGCGATATTGACGTTGCCCGTCCTCCCCGTCCACTTGACCCCAGCGAACCCCAGCGTCTGGCGGAGGCGGTGCAGCGACTGGAACTCAAGCACGTGGTGATCACCTCCGTGAATCGAGACGACCTGGCGGATGGGGGAGCCGCACAGTTCGCCGACTGTGTCACGGCAGTGCGGCAGCGTTGCCCTGGCGCCACCGTTGAGCTGCTGGTGCCGGACTTCTGTGGTGACCACAAGGCCCTGGCCCTGACCATGGCTACAGCCCCGGAGGTGCTGAACCACAACGTGGAAACCGTGCCCCGACTGTATCGCCGGGTCCGTCCGCAAGGGCGCTACGGGCGCTCTCTGCATCTACTGGAGCAGGTGCGTCACCATTGGCCACGCACCTACACCAAGTCCGGTCTGATGGTGGGGTTGGGGGAGGAGGACGAGGAGGTGCTGACGGTGCTGGAGGATCTGCGCCAGCGGCAGGTGGACATTGTCACCATCGGCCAGTACTTGTCACCCGGCCCCAAGCACCTGCCTGTGGCCCGCTTTGTCACGCCGGAAGCCTTTGACCGCTTCCGTGAATACGGCGAGGCCCTGGGGTTTCTCCAAGTGGTCAGCACACCCCTGACCCGCAGCAGCTACCACGCCGAGCAGGTGCAAAGGCTCATGGTTGAGCACCCCCGTTAGTCAGCCCAGATGTAGCGCTTGAGATCGGATGGGGAAGGTTCCGGGGCGGCAAGCGCAAATTCCACGGCATCCGCGACTCGCGCTTCCTCCTCCTTGTTGATGGCGGCCAGGTCCTCGGGGGTGGCCAGATCATGGCGGGTGAGATGAGCCCCCAGGGCGGCAATGGGATCCCGTTGGCTCCAGAAGGCTTTCTCCTGCTCATCCCGCAGTTCATCCGGATCAGCCAGGGAGTGGCCACGGTAGCGATAGGTGAGACACTCCAGCAACGTGGGTCCCTCGCCGCCGCGGGCCCGGTCAATGGCCCGCTGGGCCGCTGTGCGCACAGCCAGCACATCCATGCCGTCCACTTCCTCGCCCGCCATGCCAAAGGCTGCAGCCTTGCGGTAGATCTCCGGATCACTGGTTGCCCGGTCATGGGCCATGCCAATGGCCCACTTGTTGTTTTCCACAACGAAGAGGATGGGCAGCTTCCAGAGTTGGGCCATATTTAGGCACTCGAAGAACTGACCGTTGTTACAGGCGCCGTCGCCAAAGAAAGCCGCGGTCACGGCATTGCTGCCGGTGTTGTCCAGCACGTCGCGACCGTAACGGCTGGACAAGGCGGCGCCCAGAGCCACGGGGATTCCCTCGCCGATAAAGGCGTAGCCCCCCAGCAGGTGGTGTTCTCTGGAAAACAGGTGCATGGAGCCACCGCGTCCCTTGCTGCATCCGGCTTCCTTGCCAAACAACTCCGCCATCACCTGCCGGGCGGGCACACCCATGCTCAAGGCATGCACATGGTCACGGTACGTGCTGCAGACCCAGTCATGTTTGGGTTGCAGGGCCTGAATCACGCCTGTAGACACAGCCTCCTGGCCATTGTAAAGGTGGACAAAACCAAACATTTTGCCCCGGTAGTACATCTCCGCACACTTGTCCTCGAAGCAGCGTCCCAACACCATGTCCCGGTAGAGGAGAAGCCCCGTGTCCTGTGAGAGGTTGTGGAGGCGGGGCTGCCGACCAGCCTCCCGCTGGCGGCCGTCTGCCGTTTCCGCCAGTCGCTGAACCGTTTCAGTTGCCTGCTTCTGCACAATTGAAAGACACTGTGAATCCCGAGCCTAGCTTCACAGGCAGGAATCAAGGGAAACGCCAGAGCGCAACAACTCTTGCCCTACAATGCCTATGGCTCCACTATTGGCTCCACTATCAGGCCCCACGATGTAGCGCTCCAAGTACGCTCCACTGAAACATTGAGATGAGACTGCCGCTTGATCACTTTCGCTTGCTTGGTGTCAAGCCAGTCGCCACCAGGTCGGAAATCGAGCGGGCGCTCATGGAGCGTCTGAGAAACCCGCCGCCCGAAGGCCAGTCTCTGGACACACTGGATGCCCGGGCCGAGATTCTGCAGGCCAGCGGCGCTTTTCTGATGGATGAGCAGCGTCGCCAGGCCCATGAACGGCAGTTGGCGACCCTCCCTGATGAAAGCGGGTTTCCGGGGATCGAGCTTGAACCCGGCCAGGAGATGGCCGCCCCGCTGCTGCTGCTGGAAGCCCAGGAATACCCCCAGGCTTTTGAGTTGGCCCTGGAGTTGTTATCCCGGCAGGAGGAGACGGCGCCACTCCACAGCCATCAGCAGGCAGATCTATTGCTGGCGGCTTCCTTGGCAGCACGGCGGACTTCACAGCAGATGTGGACAAAGCGCCTCTATGACCAGTCCGCACAAGTGCTGGAGCGCGCCATCCACGTGCTGGAGGGCCATGCTTCACAGGCCGGGCGCAAAGCAATACTGGAGGATGATCTGAACAAAATTGCCCCGTTCCGCATCCTGGATCTCCTCGGCAAGGAGTCTTGCACCGCAAGGGAACGGCAGCGGGGCATCAGCAGCCTCAAGGCATTGATTGAGCAGCGGGGCGGCCTGGATGCGGACGACGACGAGCAAAGCTCCCCCATTCGGTTCCAGGATTTTTTCAAACAGATCCGGCCCCTCCTCACCATTGACGAGCAGTTGGAGCTTTTTGAGGGCTACAGCAGCCAGAAGGCATCAACCGCCACGTTTCTGCTGGCCTACACCAGAGCCGCGGCCGGCTTTCAGCGCCGCCAGCCAGCCCACGTTGATGCAGCCCTCGCCGCCATGGAGGCTGTGGATGCAGAAGGCCTGGAGCCGGAGAAGGCCTGTTTGCTGTTGCTGCTGGGTCAACCGGATGCAGCCCAGGACATGGTCAAGTCCTGCCAGGATCCCCGTCTTTGTCAGTGGCTTGCGTCCTATGAATCCACCTCTGACAGTCTCCTGGGCCTGTGCAGCTTCTGCAGCCAGTGGCTGGAGAAGCATGTCCTGCCCTGTTATCGGGACGTGGATCCTCGCGTCAAGGTTGATCTGGACGCCTATTTCCTGGATCCCAAGGTTCAGCGCTACATCAACGGCAGGGATTCTCTCCCGCCGCCCGGTCATGGGCCGACGGAGGGCAGGTCCCATGGGCAGACGAAAGCAAAACACACGAAAGATCTTGACTTGTTCACCCCCGGCAAGTCCGCCATCCAGGACCCCCCATCACGGCAAACAGGGGAGCACGAGCCCTTGCCGGCGGCGCCCAGCCGCTGGCCGGCAGGGACCCAAGCATCCGGGTTCCCGGAGGTGATCCCTTCGCCACAATTTTCAGACGAGTTCCCCAGCGCCTCCCCATCCGCCACAGGGGGTGACAAGGCGGTGGATCCCGCTCCCTCCGGCCCCCAGCGCCGCAGGCGGTGGCCCCTTGCCGCCAAAGCTGCCCTGGTGGCGGGCGCCGCCATGGTTCTCATGGTCCTGCGTCCCTGGTCCAGGCTGACCACAGGCAGGACGCCGGATTCCCCACCACAGCACGCTTCATCGCCTCCCCCGGATGCGGCAGTCGGCAACAATCCAGCGGCGCCGCCACCCCTGGCAAACGCCCCGATCCTTTTTGATCGCCCACGGATTCAGGCGGTACAAGAGGGAGCAACGCTGGATCTTGTGGGTGTGGAAACCCTTCTGAGGGCCTGGCTCGACGTCAAGGCCGCCGTACTTGACAACAGCCCCGCCGCCCCGTCCGGGGAAGACACATTGGATGCATTGGCGCTGTTGGCGGCGCCTGAGCTGGTGCAGGACGTGCTGAATCAGCGCCAGGACTTGCGGGAGCGCGGCGAGCAGCTACAAGTGCGCAGCACGGTGGGTAACGTTTCTCTGCTCAGCCGGGGCCCCAGCCAAACCGGCGCCCGTGCTGTCATCAACTACAGCGAAAGCACACGCAACGCTGAGGGGATCACCACGAACACGTTTGGCCCGGCAATCATAAGAAACGATTATACCTTCATTCGCGGGCAACAGGGTTGGCAACTGCTGCGGTTTTCCTCGTCCCCACCCTGAAGTCCGGCATCGAAACCTGGCGCCCCGTCAGGTGATCCTCACTCACAACACAAGCACGGACGCCAACTCCGGTACACCCTAGGCTGGAGTTCCAGCCCCAATCCGCTCCATGTTTGAAGAACTCAGCCAGCGCTTCGAGGCCGCCGCCAAGAGCCTGCGGGGCCAGGACAAGATCAGCGAGACCAATATCGACACGGCCCTCAAGGACGTGCGCCGGGCCTTGCTGGCGGCGGATGTGAGCCTGTCTGTGGTGAAGCCCTTTCTGGCCACGGTGCGGGAGCAGGCCCTTGGGGCGGAAGTGGTTCGCGGAGTGAGCCCTGACCAGCAATTCATCAAGCTGGTCCATGAAGCGTTGGTGGAGGTGATGGGTGGGGCCAACGTCCCCCTCAACCAGGCGCCCTCCGGTCCCAACATCATCCTTCTGGCAGGTCTGCAAGGGGCCGGAAAGACCACGGCGGCAGCAAAGCTGGGACTCCACCTCAAGGAGAAGAACCTGCGGCCTTTGCTGGTGGCTGCCGACGTGTACCGCCCTGCGGCCATTGACCAACTGCATACCCTGGGCAGCCAGATCGGCGTGGAGGTGTTCAGCCTTGGCTCGGATGAGCAGCCGGAGACCATTGCCGCAGCAGGTGTGAGCAAGGGAAGGGAGGAAGGCTTTGACACGATCCTGGTGGACACCGCCGGTCGCCTGCAAATCGATGAAGAGATGATGGCTGAAATGGTGCGCATCCGCACCGCCACCAACCCCCATGAGGTGTTGCTGGTGGTGGACGCCATGATTGGCCAGGAGGCGGCTGTGCTGACCCGGGCCTTCCATGGGCAGGTGGGCATCACCGGTGCGGTGCTCACCAAGCTGGATGGGGATTCCCGTGGCGGCGCCGCCTTGTCCATCCGTCAGGTGAGCGGGGCGCCCATCAAGTTCATTGGCACCGGCGAGAAGGTGGAAGCGCTGCAACCGTTCCACCCCGAACGCATGGCCAGCCGCATCCTGGGCATGGGAGACGTGTTGACCCTGGTGGAGAAGGCCGCCAAGGAAGTGGAGGTGGCGGATATGGAAAAGATGCAGAAAAAACTCATCGAGGCCCGCTTTGATTTTGCGGATTTCCTGCAGCAGATGCGCCTGATCAAGCGGATGGGGTCGTTGGGATCCTTGATGAAGATGATCCCGGGCATGGCCAGAATTGATGACGGCCTGTTGCGCCAGGGGGAGGCTCAGGTCAAACGTGTTGAGGCCATGATCGGCTCCATGACCGAAGCCGAGCGGAAGCACCCCGACCTGTTGGCCGCCAGTCCCAGCCGGCGTCGCCGCATTGCCGCCGGCAGTGGCCACAGTGCGGCCCAGGTGGACAAGATGTTGGCGGACTTCCAACGCATGGGCAGTTTGATGCAAAAGATGAGCCGCGGCGGCGGTTTCCCGGGGGGAGCACCCGGTGGAGGATTTCCAGGCATGCCCCCATCAGGTCCGGGCGGCGGACCAGCCCTGCCGCAGCCGCCCAGGGCCGGAACAGGCGGCCGCGGCAAGGGGGGGGGTATGGCTGTGCGCTCTCGCCCCAAAACAGGGCGCAAACGCAAGGGATTTGCCGATCTCTGAGCCACCGGCTGGCGAGCTGCCGGTGCATTCCACCTGGACACGCATCACTCGGACAGGGGCCATTCAACTGGGAGCTACCGGAGGGTTTCCAGCACCCGGTCCAGCTTGTCTTCCAAAGCCCTGTTGTCCGCCCGTAACCTGGTTTCCACGGCTTGAAGATCAGCCTTGAACTCCAACCGCACACCCTGAATCTCTTGCCGCACACCCTGAATCTCTTGCCGGACGTCCTTGATCTCCTGCCGTACCCCGTGAAAGGCCGCCAGCAGCAACGCCAGGGCGCCCAGGACCACGGCCGGTCTCAGCCAGTCGTTGGCCGGGGCCGCAGAAGGGTAGGCCGTCACTACCCCCGCTTCCCGCGCCAAGGGAGCAGGCTGCTTCCCCCCTGGCAACGGGGCTCTAGCTGGGGGGGTGGTGGATCCCGTCATGGCGCCATCCTATAGCCACGCCGTAGCCATCATCAAGACGTGGGCCACCGGCAACCGATGCACGGGGGGAGAGTTTTACCTTTGCGCCTCCATCCTCCAAACGGGGGAGGCCTCAGCCTTTTGGGGGACGTGCGGGGGCTGAAAACAGGTGCGATTGGTCCACACCCGGTCCAATTTTCTGGTCCGACGGGGGCCTGGTGAGGGTAGTGGCGAGCAGCAAGCCAGTGGGCATGAGGGTGGTGGTGACTGCCCCACTGCATGGTCAGCAATGGGCAACTTGCCATCAACGGCGCTCAAAAACTGCTGTTGCCAATGGGACGCACCTTTCTGCCTGCTATCGATTGGGGTCTGTTTTGACCTGTTGCAAGATAGAATGCTTTCACAGGTCAATCAACGGTCATGCCTTCCTGGTTGTTGCCATCACTGCTTACGGGTGGCTTGACGCTCCTTCTCAGCGCCCTGGCGGCAATCTGGTCAGAAATCAAGGCCAGTGAAGCCAGGCAAAACAAGCGGATTGATGAACTACGGGAAGACGTGAAGGAGCTACGGAAGAAAGTGGACGACCTGCCCTTGAAGATCATGGAGATGCTGCGCAAAGCGCCTCACTGATCCCCTGTTCAGGCTTTGATCTCCAGCCCTTCCACAGAGGATAAGAGCCGTGTCCAGCTTGTCAGCGAAGCACAAGAGCGCCCTTCCTTACTGCGTTGTCACTGGACACGATCATGGACTTGGTGCATACGTTCTACTGACGGAAGCCCATGGGAGCCATTGGACCTTGCCAACAGGTGAAAACCGGTAGTGATTAGGGGAAAAACATTTCCTCACGGGTGATGGGTTGATAGTTTGGCATTAGCAATAGGTTGACAGTTGATAACGGG